>JAZSAR010000200.1:0-2691 GCA_045601965.1 Clostridia bacterium | reverse complement strand
TCTGCCTTAAACTGTTTTTTTGCCATTATTATTTCCTCCATATAGCTGATGATTTCTAACTTATTATTATATCACTTTGAATTTTATTTTCAATGTATAATTCCGCCGATGCATATAAGCGATTTTTCTCTTGCATCTTTCCCTCCCTGTGCTAAAATTAAAACATACAAAGGAGGTTTTCCTATGAGTCTTGAAAACCTGAAAAAACAATGTCTTGGTTGCCGCGCCTGCGCTCTTTGCGAAAGCAGGAACAACGTTGTTTTCGGCGTTGGCAAGGAAAACGCGGAAATAATGTTTATAGGCGAGGGACCCGGGGAGCAGGAGGACAGGCAGGGTATGCCCTTTGTAGGCAGAGCCGGCCAGCTTCTTGACGATATGCTTGAAATGATAGATCTGGATCGAAGCAAAGTATATATCGCCAACATAGTAAAATGCCGTCCACCCAAAAACCGTGATCCCCTGAACATAGAGCAGGACGCCTGCGCCCATTGGCTTTCCGAGCAGATACGCCTTGTTAATCCGAGAATAATTGTCTGCCTTGGCCGCATATCCGCAGCCCGTTTCATCAAAGAGGACTTCAAAATCACAAAAGAGCACGGACAGTGGTTTATTAAGGACGGTCTTATGCTTATGGCTATGTACCATCCCGCCGCACTTTTGCGTGACAGCTCCAAGCGTCCCGAAACCTTTGAGGACCTTATAAAGCTTCGACAGGCAATAAGAGATTACTGCACCGACACCTATTAACCTGAGCAAAGAGGTAATTATTAATGCTATCCTTTCACCCCCTGAGTATCGGGGACAAACAAGCAGTTGACGCTATATGCGCTGTGGAAAATTCCCGTTCCGCAGATTTTGTTTTCGGCAATATGTTCCTTTGGGACGGCAAATACCGCCAGAGCATCTGCGTTTCCGAGGACAGGCTTTTCGTTCGCGCAGAAGGTGAGCATGTGCCCATCTTCCCCTTCCCCATTGGCAGCGGAGATCTTTCCGAAGCTATTGAAAAACTCCTTTCCTTTACAAGGGAGCAGGGTTACAGCCTTGTTCTCCGAGGAGTTGAAAGCCATCACAAAAAGCAACTTGAAGAGCTTTTTCCGGGAAAATTCAGCTTTATTCACGACAGGGACTATGACGACTATATCTACTCTGCCGATAAGCTTGCAAGCCTTGCCGGTAAAAAGCTCCACGGAAAAAGAAATCATATAAATCGCTTCGAGGCAACTTATCCCAACTGGCATTTCTCTCCTCTTAAAAAAGAGCATTTTCCCCTTTGCAGAGCTCTTATGGACCGTTGGGAAACTAATGTTTCCGACGGCGAACACCTTGTGGATAACGAAAGACAGGCTATCGAACTGGCTTTTGAAAACTTCGACGAGCTTTCCCTTATGGGAGGAGCGCTTTTTGTAGATGATAAGCTGGTGGCCTTCACCATCGGAGAGGTGATATCCTCCGATTGCTTCAATGTCCATTTTGAAAAAGCCGACGGAGATATCGAAGGCGCTTATCCAATGATAAACCGGGAATTTGTAAGACACATCCTCACCCAGCTCCCTCATATAAGTTATGTAAACCGAGAGGACGATATGGGACTGGAAAATCTCAGAAAAAGCAAACTAAGCTACCGCCCCGAAATTATTCTCGAAAAATACTCTGCCCATTGGATGGATCAGATATGATCAATTTTTCACTGCGTCCCACGCGCGACTCCGACAAAGAGCAGATTATCAAAATTTGGACTTCTGCCTTTGGTGACAGCGAGGATTTTGCACGCGCGTTGGTTGAAAACTTCAGCATCGTAAAAAACGGTGTTTGTGCCGAACATGAAGGAAAAGCCCGCTCATTTATGTTTGCCTTTGACGGGCTTTCTTTTTGCGGAGAAAAAGCCTCTTATCTCTATGGGCTTTGTACAGAACAAAAATTCCGTGGAAATGGTTTGGGAAGCTCAGTAAGTGCCTATGCCGTAGCTCAGGCGAGGGATAGGGGCGCACAGTGGGTATTTCTCCGTCCGGCGGATTCCGCCCTGGAAAAATGGTATTCATCTATTCTTTCCGCCCGTTCTTTTGCCCCCACAAAGTCGTTCACATTTATTCCATCCCTTCCTGCCGCCTGCAAGGCTGTTGAAATTAGTCCTGAAGAGTATTTTAAGCGCCGTGGCAATTCTCCCTGGTTTGTTCCCGAAGAAATGATTCGTGCCGAGGGTCTTGTCCACAAACATTTCGGCGGAGCTTTTCTGCGTTGCGGCGACTGCCTTGTATGTGCCGAATTATGCGGAAGCGACCTCTATCTTCGGGAAATTATCGGAGACGATGTACCCCTTGCCATATCTGCCACAGCGGAAAAATTCCGGAAAGACCGGGTTTATATTCCCCTTCCATCCGACGAAGGAATTCCCTTGATGTGCATCCCTCCCCTTCCCTCGGAAAATCTTTCTTCAATGCCACTTATGCCCTTCACTTTTGATTGACATAACACCTTTTTCTTTTGTTCACCGATTGAGGCAAATAATCGCATTATATTGTTAAACCGCTTTAATTTACCCCGAATTCTATATTATCGTCTGATTTACATAATTATTTTTTCTAATTATTTTTTAATTTAATATTTATGTAACATTTTCAGCATTTTTTTCGTAACATTTAGGCTTTATCATAATAATTGCAAGAGACAGTTTCATCTTTTTCATTTTGTCCT
>JAZSAR010000199.1:0-7480 GCA_045601965.1 Clostridia bacterium | reverse complement strand
ATGGCAATGCAGTCTATGCCAAGCTCTTTTGCCTTTTCCTTAATCATTTCGCTTGTAAGCATATCAGTGGCCTCTCTTTCCGTCCTTTGAAAAGGCACCGCCAAGAACGTTTGCAGAATCGGTATCCCTCACTTTGGATTTACCTTCTTCGTCTATCGCCCAGGCATCACGCTGTCTGAAGGGATTGTCAAAGAGATTGCCGACAAGTCCAGCTTCCTCCAGATGGCACATACAGGTTCTGTTGCAAAGTGCCGCCACTCTGTCGGGCGCACCTGCCGATGTAAATCTGTTGGGAATCGCACCGTTTTTGCATATCTTACACTTTTCGTAATCGATAACGGCAATTTCCATCTTTTTACCGCAGATTTCGACAGTTCTGGTTTCTGTTTTGCTGATAGCTCCGAGGGGGCAGGAATCCGCACACTTTCTGCACTTGTCGCAAACGCTTCTTTCAAGAAGAGGAGTTGATGGAATTTCCGCATCGGTTATTATCATATGAAATCTCTGGCGTGAGCCGAATTTCTCCGAAAATACCATTCCGCTGTAGGAAAGCTCGCAAAGTCCCGTTGCAACAGCCGCATAAGCAAAGTCGGGAAATACGTTAGGCGCAACCCTTCCCTCGGCAACGGAAACGCCCGTCGGTGCTATCTCTGAAGGATTGGGGAAAACGGGCACAGCCTCATAGCCGTTATCCTCAAGCACGTTGGTAAGGTTGTAGCAGGCGATTGCCAAAAACTCATCCTCAAGCCAGTTTTTACCGAAAAGTGCATAGTCGCTGAAGTTTGTTCCTTCCTCCACGCCTCGAAGAGAGCCGCGGCAGATTCTCTTTCCCAGCATAATTACGGTTTTACCCTCGGGGAAAATGGAAAATGGATTGTGCTCTGCCTCTACCCCTTCAAATCTTTCTTTTCCCGCAAAGCCTATTAAATCAATGCCTTCCTTTTTAACGGCTTCTTCAATTATTTCTTTAAGTTCCATAAAAAACTCTCCTTTCGCTTTATAAAAACAGTATATTACCGAAGATGGTTCATTTCAAGCTCAAATAACATAACACATTTTAGAAAAACGAAACTTGCATTTTTTCATTTTTCGTGCTACACTTATTTCAAAGCATTCAAAAAAAGAGGTGTTTTTATTGGATTTATTTGAAAATTCCGCCGTTTTATCCTTTGATGTTTTCCCTGTAGAGTTCAAGAAAAAAGAAACTGTTTTTGTTCCGGGTCGTAAGTTCCACTCCCTTACATTCAGAAAAAGCGGAAAAATAACCATCACCGAATCGGACAAAACTTTTATTTCAGATGCATCTTCCGTTACCTATGTCCCGAAGGGCGTGGGCTATCATACCGAGGTTACGGAATCCGGCAGTATGATTGTCATTCATTTCAATCTGGCAAAAGATGATGTTTCCGATAAAATAAAAGTATTTACCCCGAAAAACCCCGCCATGCTGCGGAATCTGTTCTCCGCTCTGCTCAATGGATACAATGCAGGAAATCCCGTGGACTATGGCTCTTTTTCCATTTTGTATGAAATTTTAGCCACCATAAGTCGTGATGCCTCCCTCTCTGTTTCTCCGAGAATGCAGAAGGTAAAGGAATATATCGACAAAAGCTTTCAGAATCCAACACTTTCTGTCAGCCTTATTGCGGAAAAATTCGGCATAAGTGAGGTTTATTTAAGGCGGGAGTTTAAGGCTTCTTTTGATATAACGCCCCTTTCCTACATAAATAAAATACGCCTTGAAAACGCAAAGGCGATGCTTAAAACGGGCTATTACTCCGTTGGTACGGTTTCCGAAAACTGCGGATATCTCTCCTTAAGCTATTTTTCCTACGCCTTCCGAAATGCCGTGGGGCTTTCACCGTCGGAATATATGAAAAATCACCTCTTATAATTTCCCGGGAAATAAAAAACTGAGCCGTTTGGCTCAGTTTTTTATTTATAGCGTAATTTTATTTTTACCGGTCTTTTTCGATGTGTAAAGATTATCGTCCGCTCTGTCAAAAAATGTTTCTATTGTTTCATCTGCCTGATATCTCGCAATGCCGGAAGAAAAGGTAAGACTTTTATCAGTAAATTCAAAGCGGTATTCATAAAAGCTCTTCATTGCCGACTTTACGATTTCTTCTGCTTTTTCAGGCGTCTTTCCGCAAAGGATAAGGGCAAACTCCTCCCCGCCGAAACGGCAGGCAAAATCATTTTCGTCACACAGACTTTTCAAGATATCCGCCAGGGTTATAAGTACGATATCCCCTGCATTGTGACCGTATGTATCATTTACCTTTTTAAAGTCGTCAATATCAATCATCGCAAGACAAAATCCCGCATCTTTGTATTTTTCAATGGCAAAATCCATTCTTTCGTAAAAGGCTTCATGGTTGAAAAGCCCTGTCATCTGGTCAATATCAATTTCCTCTTCCAGCTTATCCTTTTCCATTGCCTGCTTTTCTATAAGTGAAAAATTCCTTTCAGAAAAATTGATGGAAAGAATGCCGCACAAATAGGAAACGGCAATAAGACCGTACACTACAATTATATCAATGAGCATAGTGACATCAATTTTTCCTTCGGCAAAAAGCGTTGCCACGGATACCGAAATCAAAGCAAGAGAAGACCATAAGCTTCGCCTTAAAATCACCTTATCGTTGTACATTGCGGATAAAATTATGGGAAACACATATGAACAGCCGGTAACAATGTAGTCCCTGTGGAAAAATGATACAACAAAGCTTGTGATAATCGTTGCATAAATCGCGATATAGTTTTTAGCCTTATGACTTACAAAATCGGATCCGCAAAGCATTCTCACCGTCATATGAGTCAGGAAATTCAATACTATGGGAAGCACCACATTAAGCCATAAATAACGACTTTCCAGAGAAAGGCTGTGAAGTCCCATATGTACGAAAATAAAGTACGCCGCAATTTCCGCAACAGAAACAATAGCCACCGTTCCCGCATGTACCATTAAAAGCTGTTTTCTGTACTCTTTTATAAGTTCTTCGTTGTTCATTTCATCATTCCTGTTCGTCTTTTATTTTCCCCTTACCGTTATAACCACCAGTTCAGGTCTGTTGAATATTCTCGGCAAAACCGTATTTTCCCGTGACAGACCTCTGCTTACTATCATCTTTCCGCTTTCAAACTCATAAAGTCCGCCTGCCATCTTCGGAAAGAACCCTTCCCCCGGAGAGTATAAGCCGTTTAAGATGAAGGGGATTCTGACCTGTCCCCCGTGCGCGTGTCCCGATAAAACCAGGTCAAAATCGTATTCAAAATACTTTTCTGCAAGCTCCGGGCGGTGAGAAAGCAATATATTAAAGCAATCATCGCTTATCTCTGCTCCGACAGAGGCAAGCTGCTCATAAAAACCGATATGATTTTTATCCGCTTCATCGACCGCAGGATCATCCGTCCCGCTGATTGACACTTTGTTTCCGTTTATTTCAAGGGTTTTAACTTCGCCCCTTAAGACCTTTACGCCCCGGTCTTCAATCCGCGAAAAGATTCCCAAAGTATCAGAGCCCCACCACTCGTGGTTTCCGCTGACGTAAAAGGTTTCATACTTACATTCAAGTCCGTCTATTAAATCATAGCTTCCGCCTATATTATATTTATCGTCAAAAATATCGCCGCAAAGAAGCACAGCATCAGGGTTTGCTTTTTCAATTTCTTCCAACAGCTCCGACTGTCTTTGCCCGTACTCACATCCGTGAAGGTCGGATATTAAAACGAAGGTGATGTCCCCCGAAATCTTTCCGCTTTCAAGTGTGTAATTTACCACCTTAAGCCTTGAATCAAAAGCCGCGATAATAAGCAGAATAACTCCGGTAATTATTAAAACATACTTTATTTTTATTTTCAACATACATTCTCCTTTTACAGGATATCTTCGGAAAACAAATTCATATCCTCCATCATCGGTGCTTCAATTGTCACCGCTTCGCCCGTCACGGGATGGCAAAAGGAAATTTTACTGCAATGAAGGCGTACTCTTTCGTCCTTTTGCGCCGCACCGTATAAATCGTCGCCGTAGATGGGGTTTCCCATATAGGAAAGATGCACCCTTATCTGATGGGTTCTTCCGGTGAGCGGCAAAAGCTTTACCAAAGAATAGTTGCAGTTTGATCGGAGTGTTTCATAAAGGGTTACTGCCTCTTTTCCAAGCGGCGTAACACACCTTAAAATAACACTTTCTTCCCTTCTGCCTATAGGTGCGTTTATCTCTCCCTTTTCCGGATTCATCCTTCCGTTTACCAGCGCCAGATATTCCTTTTTAATGCTGCCGCTTTTCATTTCTTCGCCGAGGATTGCCCCGGAAAGCGGATTTTTTGCAAGAAGCACAACGCCGGACGTATCCTTATCAAGCCTTGTTATCACACGGAAGGTAAAATCTTCTTCCAAAAAATAATGCATCAACGCATTGGCAAGTGTATCCCCGTGATGGTTCTGCGATGGGTGTATAGGCATATTCCTCGGCTTATTTACTGCAACTATGTCCTCGTCCTCATAAAGTATATCAAGGGGGATGTCTTCAGGCTCAATGTCTGATTTTTTATCACGGATGGTTATGTTAAGTACATCTCCGGCTTTTACCCTTTCTGTCACGAAAACCTTTTTCCCGTTAAGCAAAATCCCGTCTTCGGACTCTTTAAGTTCCTTTATAAGAGTGGAAGATACTCCATTTCTATGAAGTAATTCCTTTACCGTTTTTCCCGATAGTGTATCGTCAATTAAAATTCCAAATTTCTTATCCATATCACAATGCATATTTTTCGGCAAACTCAATCAAAGGAGAGTGGTCGCTCAATCCGTGGGGATGATGACCGCAACCCTCTTTGCCGTAAACCTCAATTATTCCGCCGTTTTCACGGTAATATTTTTCAAAAATCCCTCCGTTTTCCTCATACGGAACGATTATATCGCTGTCACCGTACACCATAATAACCGGAATGTTTGCCTTTAATATAAGATGCATTTTATCTATGGGATTTTCTCTGTAGCTTATAAGCTTATCCAATGTCATTCCGGTGGCTTCTGTCATTTCCTGCATCATTCCGCCTCCCGCCAGGCTATAGTCTGCTTTGCCGAGACCTGCAGGGCAGGATAAAAGATTCATAACCGGAGCATCAAGATAAAGCGCCGATACCATTTCGGGATATTTTGCCGTAAGCTTGCTTGCAATGAGTCCGCCACAGCTCATTCCCACGGGAATGCACTTTTCATAAAGTCCGAATTTTTCTTTGAGATATGCTGCAAACTCCCTTTTTAAGTCAAGGTCTGAATCCAGGCACCATCTGGTTATATTTTTTATATATGCAAGATGCCATCCGCGTTTTACCATTTCTGCTTCAAATTCAGGAAAGGCGTGAAAATATTCGGTTTTAAAAAGCCAGTTTTTATTTTCGTTAGGCTTATCGGGAAAAACAACCGTCGCTTCCCTTCCCTTAAATTCAAAGTCTATTCTCTTAAAGCCAAACCAAAGCGATTCCGTCATACCATAAGCTCCTTCCTTTTTAATCTGATAAGTATTAAAGATATTTTTTAAGATACTCTCCGGTAACGGATGCCTTATTTTCCGCCACCTGCTCGGGAGTTCCTTCGGCAACAATTCTGCCGCCGTTGTTTCCGCCCTCGGGACCCAAGTCAATTATATGGTCAGACACCTTTATCACATCTAAATTATGCTCGATTACAATAACCGTATTTCCCGCATCTGTAAGGCGCTGCAATACCTCAATAAGTCTGTGAACATCCGCCGTGTGAAGTCCTGTCGTGGGCTCGTCAAGAATATAGACCGTTTTACCCGTAGGGCGCTTTGAAAGCTCCGTTGAAAGCTTTACACGCTGTGCCTCACCGCCCGAAAGTGTGGTGGAAGACTGACCGATTTTTATATAGCCAAGTCCCACATCGTAAAGAGTCTGAAGCTTTCTCTTTATCTTCGGAATATTTTCAAAGAAGGAAAGCCCTTCTTCAACGCTCATTTCCAATACTTCGTATATGTTTTTGCCCTTATAGCGCACCTCTAAGGTCTCTCTGCTGTATCTTTTTCCGCCGCATACCTCGCAGGGCACATAGATGTCGGACAAAAAGTGCATTTCAATTTTAAGTATTCCGTCGCCTGAGCAGGCTTCACATCTTCCGCCCTTTACGTTGAAGCTGAAACGGCCTGCACCGTAGCCCCTTGCCTTTGCCTCGTTGGTGGATGCAAAAAGCTCTCTTATATCACCGAACACGCCCGTGTATGTTGCAGGGTTGGAGCGGGGTGTTCTTCCGATGGGTGACTGGTCAATATTTATAACCTTGTCAAGGTATTCAATGCCCTTTATTTCCTTATGGCGGCCGGGCATTTCCTTGGTTGCTCCGTTAAGTGCGCGGGCAAGGCTCTTTTGAAGAATTTCGTTTACCAATGTGGATTTACCGCTGCCAGAAACGCCTGTTACCGAAGTAAGCTTGCCAAGAGGAAACTTTACATTTATGTTTTTAAGGTTGTTTTCCCTTGCACCAAGTACCTCAAGATATTTTCCGTTGCCCTTTCGTCTCTCAGAAGGCACTTCGATTTTCTTCCGACCGGAAAGATAGTCACCGGTAATGGATTCCTTACATTTTTCAATGTCGGAAACACTTCCCTCGGCAACAACCAACCCGCCGTGAATACCTGCACCGGGGCCGATATCCACGATATGGTCAGCCTCCCGCATGGTCTCCTCGTCGTGCTCAACTACAATCAGTGTATTTCCCATATCACGAAGGTTTTTAAGTGCCGCAATAAGCCTTCCGTTATCCCTCTGATGAAGACCTATTGAAGGCTCGTCCAAAATGTATAAAACCCCCGTAAGACCGGAGCCGATCTGTGTAGCAAGGCGGATTCTCTGAGCCTCACCGCCCGAAAGAGTTGCAGAAGCACGGCTTAATGTAAGATAGTCAAGACCTACCTCAATTAAAAAGCCAAGTCTTGCATCAATTTCTCTTAAGATAGGCGCAGAAATTGCCTTATCCTTTTCGCCAAAGGTTATTCCTTTAAGGAAATCCCTGGATTCGCCGATGGATTTATCCGTAAGCTCGTGGATATTTATACCGCCGACGGTAACCGCAAGAGCTTCCTTCTTAAGGCGCTTACCTCTGCAGCAGCTGCAATCGCTCTGACTCATACGAAGCTCGTAATAGTACTTCATAAATTCGGAATTTGTTTCGGCATAGCGACGCTCCATGCAGGGGATAATTCCCTCATAGGGCTTGTCATAAATCTGCTCCGTACGGCTGTCTCTTCCCTTGTAGCGGATTTCGATTTTCTCGTCTCCGCTTCCGTAAAAGAGGATTTCTCTTGCCTCGTCGGAAAGCTCCTTTATGGGAACGTGCAAATCAAAGCCGTACTTTCTTTCAAGTCCGTCATAAACACTTTCAATCATTCCGCCGGCAACGCTTCCGTCCCATCCGAGAAGATCAATTCCGCCGTTATAGACGGATAAATTCCAGTCGG
>JAZSAR010000198.1:0-8373 GCA_045601965.1 Clostridia bacterium | reverse complement strand
CAGGTGACATCGGTGTTGGCGCAAGAGAAATCGGCTACCTTTTCGGTCAGTATAAGAGACTTAAGAACGAATTCACAGGCGTTCTTACAGGTAAGGGAATTCCCTACGGCGGTTCATTAATCCGTCCCGAAGCAACAGGCTACGGCGCAGTTTATTACACAGTTGAAATGCTCATGCACTTCGGCGATGACATAAAGGGTAAGACCTTTGCAATTTCCGGTTTCGGTAACGTTGCATGGGGTACAGTTAAGAAGATAACCGAGCTTGGCGGTAAGGTTGTAACAATCTCCGGTCCCGACGGTTACATATATGAAGAAGACGGTGTATGCACAGAAGAAAAGATTAACTTTATGCTTGAAATGAGAGCATCCTGCAGAAACAGAGTTGAAGACTATGCAGATAAGTTCGGCGTTCCCTTCTTCAAGGGTGAAAAGCCCTGGGGCACAAAGGTTGATATCGTTATGCCCTGCGCAACTCAGAACGAAGTTGGAATGGCAGAAGCAGAAAAAATCGTTGCTAACGGCGTTAAGTACTATGTTGAGGTTTCCAATATGCCCACAACAAACGAAGCTGTTGCATATCTTAAGGAAAACGGCGTAATCATCGCTCCCTCCAAGGCTGTTAATGCAGGCGGCGTATCCGTATCAGGACTTGAGATGTCCCAGAACTCCATGCGTTACAGCTGGAGCGCAGAAGAAGTTGACGAAAAGCTTAAGACAATTATGAAGAACATCTTCGAAGCTTCCGTAAAGGCAGCAAACGACTACGGTCTCGGCGATGACCTTGTTGCAGGTGCAAATATTGCAGGCTTCATCAAGGTTGCTGAAGCGATGAAGGCTCAGGGTTGTGTATAATAATTAACCTTAGTTAAATAAAAAAAGGGCTGATCGCTTGCGATTAGCCCTTGCTTATAGGAATGAAAATGCGTTTCTATAAGCAAGGGCTATGCCTTTTAATGATAATGGATGTGTTTTTATGTACAAAATTGTAAGAAAAAGAGCCTTAAATAAAACGGTTACTCTTATGGATATTGCCTCTCCCCGTGTGGCTAAAAAGGCAGAGCCGGGGCAGTTTATCATTTTAAGGGTGGATGAAGAAGGGGAAAGAATTCCCTTGACCATTGCCGACTTTGACAGAGAAAAAGGAACCGTTACCATAATTTTTCAGATAGTGGGCGAAACCACCGAAAAGCTTAATGCCCTTTCTGAGGGGGACTATATTTCCGACTTTGCAGGGCCGCTCGGAAGAGCAACCGAAACAGAAGGTCTTAAAAAGGTTGCAATTGTCGGTGGCGGTGTGGGCTGTGCAATTGCCTATCCCGTGGCTAAAAAGCTTTATGAATCGGGATGCCACGTTGACGTTGTTGCAGGATTCCGAAACGAAGAACTTGTAATTTTGGAGGATGAATTTAAGGCTGCTTCAACCACCTTTACACTTATGACCGATGATGGTTCAAAGGGCGAAAAAGGGCTTGTTACCGATGCTCTTAAAAGATTAATAGAAAGCGGAAACAGATACGATGAAGTAATTACAATCGGCCCTCTTATCATGATGAAATTTGTATGCGCCTTAACAAAGGAATACGGAATAAAAACAGTAGCGAGTATGAATCCTATTATGATTGACGGAACGGGTATGTGTGGCGGTTGCCGACTTACCGTTGGCGGTGAGGTTAAATTTGCCTGCGTTGACGGGCCTGAGTTTGACGGTCATTTGATTGACTTTGACGAAGCAATGATGCGCGGCGCAATGTATAAGGATTTTGAGAGAAAGCGCCACGAGGAAAGCTGCAATCTCCTTAAAAAGGGCGGTGATGCAAATGGCTGATATGAGACTGACAAAATATGAAATGCCCCTTCAGGATCCAAAGGTAAGAAGCCGCAATTTCTCTGAGGTTTCCTTGGGTTATGACGAGGAAACTGCAATTAACGAGGCAAAGCGTTGCCTTTCCTGCAAAAACAAGCCCTGCATTTCGGGCTGTCCCGTAAAAATTCACATCCCCGAATTTATCGCAGAGGTGGCAAAGGGAAACTTTGACGCCGCCTATGATATAATTGCCGAAGCAAGCTCGCTTCCCGCAGTTTGCGGAAGAGTGTGCCCCCAGGAAAATCAGTGCGAGGGTAAATGTGTAAGAGGCATAAAGGGCGAAAGCGTTGCAATCGGCCGTCTGGAGAGATTTGTGGCAGACTACCACAACAGAAAAGAAGCGTCATCCGTAAAGGAAATAGCGAAAAACGGGTTTAAGGCGGCAGTTATCGGCTCCGGTCCTTCCGGGCTCACATGCGCGGGAGAGCTTGCTAAAAAGGGATATGATGTGACTGTATTTGAAGCACTTCACACTCCCGGTGGCGTGCTTGTTTACGGAATTCCCGAATTCCGTCTGCCCAAGAAAATCGTTGAAAAGGAAATCAACGGTCTTAAGGCGATGGGTGTGAAAATCGAAACCAATACGGTTATCGGTAAAACCATCACAATTGCTGAACTCAAGGAAGAATTTGACGCCATATTCATAGGCTCGGGAGCAGGTCTTCCGAGATTTATGAACATCCCCGGCGAAAACTTAAAGGGTGTATATTCGGCAAACGAATTCCTTACAAGAATCAATCTTATGAAGGCGTATAAAGAAGATAGCGCAACTCCCGTAAAGAGAGGAAAGCGCTGTGCGGTTGTGGGTGGCGGAAACGTTGCAATGGACGCTGCAAGATGCGCACTCCGCTTAGGTGCCGATGAGGTTTATATCATTTACCGCCGTTCTATGGACGAGCTTCCCGCCCGTCGCGAGGAAGTGGAGCACGCCATGGAAGAGGGCATAATCTTTAAGCTTTTAACAAATCCTGTGGAAATACTGGGCGATGAAAACGGAAATGTATCCGGAATAAAATGTGTTGAAATGGAGCTTGGAGAGCCTGACGAATCGGGCAGAAGAAGTCCTGTTGTAAAGGATGGTTCGGAATTTTTAATCGAGTGCGATACGGTTATAATGTCAATCGGAACAAGCCCCAACCCCCTTATAAAGTCCACCACAGATGGTCTTGAAACGAAAAAGTGGGGAGGTATAGTTGCAAACGATGATACCGGACTTACCTCAATCGAGGGTGTCTATGCCGGAGGCGATGCGGTAACGGGTGCCGCCACCGTAATTCTTGCCATGGGTGCAGGAAAGCAGAGTGCCTGGGCAATAGACGAATATCTTAAAAATAAAAAGTAATAGCGAAAAGCAATCAACCGAAGGTTGATTGCTTTTTTATTTAATACAGCATCGGCTGAATCTGCCTTCCTGCCATAGCGGCGGATAAGGTGGGGAGAATTTTATCCATATCGGCAACCAGCGAGCGTGGCTTTTTTTCAAAATCGTCCTGACCAAAGGGAACAAAATATATGTTTTTATAATTGAGCAGAGCTCCTATGTTTTTGGCACTCATTGAAAGCCCGTCATTGGTGGAAACGGCAATAATTACAGGGGAATTATTCCGAAGGACGGACTTTGCCGCAAGCGTAACCGTGTTTTCGTGAAGCCCCGATGCAAGGCGGGCAAGGGTTGCACCGGAGCATGGAGCAATTATTAAAGCATCCACTATTTTTTTGGGACCCAGGGGTTCAACCTCAGTTTCTTTTGTTAATACATCCTTGCCTGTTATTGTTTTTATTCTTTTTATAAAGTCTTCAGCCGTTCCAAATCTTGTATCGGTAGCTGCGGATTTTTCGCTCATTATGGGAACAACGTCAATTCCTGAAGCTAAAAGCTTTTCCATCTGGGGAATAACCCTTGAAAAGGTGCAAAAAGAGGCGGTCATGGCAAAGCCGACCTTTAACTTATCGTCGTTTTCCGTAAAAATCACCTCCTTAAAGGGATAATGTGTTAAGTACTGTGCTGCCGATTATTCTGCCTGCGGATACCGGTGCGCATTTTCCCGGAAGTCCTAAAGCCCATATGACACGGATGCCAAGGAGGGAGGCTTCATCCATGTCAACCCCTCCGGGGCGGGAGGCAAGGTCTATTAAAAGGGTATCTTTTTTCAGATTTTTTAATATTTCTCCCGTAAAAAGCTTTACGGGAGCGGTGTTTATTATTAAATCAAAATCATTGACCAATTCGGAAATCAGTGCGGTATCAATAGAAGGAAATCCGGAAATTTCACTCCAGATACGGGAATCCTTGCTTCGTGTGGCGACGGTAACATTGCTTCCCAGAGCTTTAAGCATGGGTGCTATAACCTTTCCTATTCTGCCGTAGCCCGTAACAAGACTTTTGGTACCGAAGAGCGTTACAGGAAGCTCCCTTAAGGCTATTTCTATGGCACCTTCAGATGTGGGAACGGCGTTCTTAACCTGAAGCTCCTCGGAGTCGTAATAGTCATAGCAGGTAATGCCGTAATCAGCAGCGAGTGCTTTCACATTATCGGGAATCAGTCCGCCAAAGATAACGGCATCTTTGGGAATAAGATTGAAAAAGTCAGAAAACAGCAAGGATAAATCGCTCATAGGAGAGTTTAAGGTTTTTCCGTCCACGGTAATCGGCAGGGGAAGAACATAAACATCGGACTTTGGAAATATTATGCACTTTTCTTCAGGGGGAAGATTTTCAGCTTTTTCCAGCAGGAAGGTGTCGGATAAATATCCCGCTTCCTTTATATAGAAATGAGCGGCGGCAAGACGAAGGTCTCCGCCGACGAATGAAAATTTCAGGCTTTTCATTAAAAACACTCCTTTTTCCGAATCTAATACATTGTATGGAAAAAGGGTGATTTGGGTGACAAACAAAAATGATTGTTCATTTAATGAACAATCATTTTTGTTTTATATTACAATGTATCTCTTTTGATTTTTCCTGTTGAGGTCTTTTTGAATTCCTCAGTGGTGTATTCTGTACGCTTTATTGCCTTAAATGAAGCAAGATGGTCATTTAACTTTTTAATTTCTTCTTCGATTGCTCCGGGATTTGTCAGCTCTTCGTCATATACTATTTTTGCCGCAATCACAGGCTTTTCGGAGGAGGTCATATATACGACGGATTCTTTTACGCCCTCGATTTTTCCGATGAAAAGCTCAATCTCTTCGGGGAAAACGTTTTTGCCGTTGGGAAGAACGATTACATTTTTCTTTCTTCCGTTTATAAATATGAAGCCGTCTTCGTCAATATAACCTAAGTCGCCTGTGTGGAAATAGCCGTCCTTTATGGGAGATTCGTCTTCTCCCATATAGCCAAGCATTATGTTGGGACCTTTGGCTATTATTTCACCGACACCTTCTTCGTCGGGACAGTCGATTTTTATATCAATGTCCGGAAGCGGCTTTCCGATTGAGCCGAGGCGCATATTGTTTTCGTTTTCAGCAGAAAGAACCGGCGCAGTCTCTGTAAGACCATATCCCTGGATGAGGAGAATTCCGATATCGTTGAAGAAATCTGAGGTTTCGGAGCTTAATGCCGCCGCACCGCTTATGATAAGGCGAAGCTTGCTTAAATTTTTTCTGACGATGCCAAACAGCGGTTTACGCAAATCTATGTTCATTTTAAGCATAAAGCGGGAAAATTTGCGAATAGCGTTGAATATTCCGAGCAGCTTTTTCTTTCTGAGGACAGTTTCAACGGTTTCTTTCATTCTGTCAAGAATTAGGGGAACACCTACAAAAACGGTGATGTCATAGTCAGTGAGGGCTTTCTTTACACGAAGTCCTTCGCAGAATACAGAGCACATACCTTCGTTTAAGAAAAGGATTGTGGCGGTAAGACCGAAGGCATGGAAGAAGGGGAGAAGGGCAAGATTTACATCCTCTTCAGTAAAACGTTCCCATTTCATAAGTCCGTCAACATTAGAAAGAATATTGGTCTGTGAAAGCATAACCGCTTTTGATGCCGATGTGGTACCTGAGGTAAACATAAGAACGCCGATTTCATCGGGATTACGGTCGGCGGGCAGGGGGCCTTCATCTTTCATTAAACCGGAAAGATTTTCCATATTGACCTTGATTCCTACATTCTGTATTTCTGCCTTTTCGGAAATTTCCTTTGCATAAATTATGGCAGATGCATTGCTTCGGTCAATTATTCTTGAAAATTCCACTTCGGGAAGGGAAGCATCCACAGGAACGAGAATGTTGCCGCTGTAAAATACGGCAAGGGCGGAAATTACCCAGGAATATGAATTTTTTCCCGACACTACAATATAGCTGTCTGTGAGATTTTGGGCAACAAGTCCGTTTGAAAGCCTTGTTACGTCAGAGTAAAGCTTACTATAGCTTATTTTAATCTGCTCTTTGTTCTGCTTTATGATAAAAGCCGTGTTATTTTTATATTTTTCACAAACTTTATCCAGCATCATGCGCATTGTATACATAAAAAACCTCCTTGGATTTCAAAACCGTCTCATCTGGTAATCGATACTATATTATCACATGAACGAAATTTTGTCAAGTGGGTGTTAAAAATTATTTGACAACAAAGGATTTTTTATATATAATGGTAAAGAAAAGGAGAGATAGATATGGAGCTGGATAAAGTTAAGCTTGAAGCCTCTTTGACGGAATGGGGAAAAAATATAGAAGAAAAGCGCCTTCCTTCCTGGAATGAGCTTCCTGGAATTGAGTTATATATGGATCAGGTTATAACCCTGCTTTCTGAATATCTTTCTTTTATCGGTGGGGAAAAAGCAATCACTCAGCCCATGATAAATAACTATGTAAAGCTCGGAATAATGCCGGCACCGGTTAAAAAACGTTATTCAAAAAAGCATCTTGCCTACCTTATCATAATATGCTTTTTGAAACAGACCCTCAGCATGGAGCTTATCAAGAAAATAATTCCTGCTGACAGCACTGATGAAGAAGTGAAGGAAATATATAATGCTTTTACGGAAAATCATAAAAAGGCATACGCCTATGTAATGGAAAACGTAAAACAGGTGGCAGGCCCTATTTTAGAGACAGAAAGCAACCGAAGAATGAACGATCTTGTGATGCAGATAAGCATTACATCGAATATTTGCAAACTTTTGACTGAAACTATTATACCTGAAGGATAAGGGGTGTTTTGTATGAAGAAAATGATTCTTGCTATTATGGCATTGGTCATGATGTTTCCGGCAATAGGTACTTCGGCTCACGAAGAAGTCGAGATTAAGAAGGTAGAGGTTACCGTTACAGCGACAAACGGCGGAAGAGTATATTGCGATGGTGAAAACTGGTCGGCTCTTACAGGTCTTGAACTTGACAGAGGTACGGAGATAACTCTTGAAGCTGTCGAAAACAGAGGCAGGTTTGTATACTGGAAAGACGGAATAAGCGGCAAGATTGTTTCTGACGAGCCTACATATACATTTACGCTGATTGACGATGTGGATATAATGGCGTTCTTTGTTCCGAATAACATCATGGAAAGTTACGGATATGTGACTTTTGCCGATATAAACGGAAGAATATATCTTTCAAATTATGCTGCGGGATCTTCGGCTAAAGAGCCGGATACGTCGTGGGTTAACAATCCGGGATATGATTTAACCGGCTGGGATTCCGATGATTGGAAGGATGTTGCACCAGGAGAAATACATCTCATCAGAACGGTATATGAAAAGAAAGACGATACGTATTTGCTGGAAGTGAAAGGCGGCGCGGCTGAACCTGCTCTTGCAGAATACAGCTATGATGATACGGTTGTTATTACGGCTGATATGGCAGATGTTCCGCAGGGTGAATATTTTGCAGGCTGGAAGCTTAACGGAGCGCTTGCATCTTATGATAAGGCTTTCGGATTCAGAATGGGAGCGGATACCGTTGCGGAAGCAGTTTACGGAGCTTCGGAGCCCGAAGAGCTTCCTATTGCTGCTATAATTGATGTTGATACTGAAATTTATGATGGCGGAGTATCATTTATTATGCTCAGAAATCTGCCTTCCGGTGCAGAACTTATTGAATCGGGAATTTTGTTTGCATACGGAGAAGGAGATCCCCTTACCATTGATAATGCCTCTGCTACAAAGGTCAAAGCCCTCGGTAAAGCTTCCAAGGGTATGTATAGGTACAACAAGAGTCTTGGTACAGGCGTAAAGCTCAGAGCGGCAGCTTATATGATATACCGCATTGACGGAACGCTTTATGTGACATACGGAGAAGAAAAGGCGGTAACCAAATAAAAAACATATGCACATCTGCTTTTTAAGCAGATGTGTTTTTTTGATTCAGTCACAGCAGAAAATCAAGTTTTTCATTGACACGTCACTTTATATATGATATAATTAATTACACTATGGAAAAGTATACGCTAAAGCAAATAAGGAGGGTTAAATAGGTGAAAAAATATAGCTTTTTACTGTTGCTTACTGCACTTTTGGTTATATTTACGGTGAGCATATCTGCAGAAGGCGCAGAGGTAAGTCTTAC
>JAZSAR010000197.1:0-2805 GCA_045601965.1 Clostridia bacterium | reverse complement strand
ATGTTACTTCATCTATAAAGGAAGCCGGAGTTTCAAAAGCTATTAAAAAATTTGTTCTTGGCGGAGGCGAAGAAGAATGACATCGGTTGGCTTTTTTGGCAAAATGAAAAAAATGTTTTTGTGGATTTTACTGTCGGCAGTGACGGGAGCGGTAACTGGTATTATAGGTGCGGTTTTTCACCATTTTATTTCTAATGTGACATCGCTTCGTGAAAAACATGATTGGATTATCTTCTTCCTTCCGATAGCTGTTATGGTGATAACTTTTATATACAGTTTTTCAAAGGAAAAGCTAACTACAGATACGGTTTTTTCCGGAATAAGAGAAAAGAGAGAGATTTCTCCGCTTTTAGCACCCTTTATTTTTATAGCAACTATCATTTCACATCTTGTAGGCGCAAGTATGGGTCGAGAAGGTGCGGCGCTTCAGATTGGTGGCGGTATCGGAAGCGGAATCGGTCATATGCTTAAAGTGGGGGAAGACGAGAGAGGAAGACTTTTGGTTTTAGGTATGTGCGGAGCCTTTGCCGCAATATTTATGACGCCGGTTACAGCGGCATTTTTCGCAATAGAGGTGCTTACTGTCGGACATATGCGCTATTACAGGATTTTTTACTGTATGATTTCATCGCTTACGGCATTTTCAATAAGCTTTGCTATGGGAAACAGCAAAACAGAGTTCCCTCTGGTTACGGAGGTTGATTTTAACCTTGAAATCATACTTAAATGTGCACTATTGGCTTTCGTTGCAGGACTTATAGCACATCTTTTCTGTCATGTGATTCATGTAACGGAAAAGTATTCTGAAAAAATATTTAATAATAAATACATACGCGCATCTGTAATTGGACTGGTAATTCTTATTTTAACGCTTTTACTTGGCACAAGAATGTATAACGGTGCAGGTATGGATGTGATAAATCTTTTCCTTTCCGGAGACGATGAAGCTATCCTTAAGCTTATGTCGGGAATTACCCTTGCGGCATTCCTTATCAAAATGCTACTGACAGCCTTAAGTATTTCTGCAGGATTCAAAGGCGGAGAAATAGTTCCCTCGTTTTATATAGGAGCAGCTCTTGGCGTCCTTTTCGGAATAGTAACAGGGCTTGATTTATCCTTTGCTGCATCTGTCGGAATGATAGTGCTTTTCACCGGAATAACAAACTGTCCGGTGGCATCGTTAATCCTTGCAACAGAGCTTTTCGGAAGCGGAAATATAATTTTTTATGCTCTGGCTGTCGGAATAGGGTTTATTTCATCAGGCAAAAAAGGCATTTATATGGAACAGAAACTGGCATATTGAAGGAATGAAAATGAAAAAATATAATCTTACACTTTTTGCAAGCTATATAGGTTATGTCATCCAGGCGATAGTAATTAATTTTGCGCCATTGTTGTTTGTGACGTTTTCGGAAGAATATAAGCTCTCCTTAAGCGAGATAAGCACCCTGGTTGTGGTGAATTTCTCGGCACAGCTTTCTATGGATTTGCTTTCAAGCTGGTATGTTGACCTGCTCGGCTACAGAAAAACCGCTCTGGCGGCACATATTTCGGCAACACTTGGCATAGCATCTCTTGCATTTTTGCCTGAGGTAATGCCCACGCCTTTTTCAGGCCTTCTTATTTCCATGGTGCTTTGCGGAATGGGCGGAGGTATAATTGAGGTGATAGTAAGCCCTATTGTTGAGGCGCTTCCGACAAAGTCCAAGTCTGCATCGATGAGCCTGCTTCATTCCTTTTACAGCTGGGGGCAGCTTTTTACGGTGCTTTTATCAACGGTGTTTTTTCTTAAAATCGGAATTACTTCCTGGAAGATATTGGCGCTTCTCTGGGCGCTGGTTCCTTTTATAAACGGAATACTTTTTACCTTTGTGCCTATTGTTCCCCTTATAAAAGACGGGGAGAAGGGGCTTACGGTAAGGGAAATATTAAGCATAAAGATATTCTGGATATTCGCATTGGCTATGCTTGCCGGCGGTGCGGCAGAGCAGGCAATTATTCAATGGGCGTCGGCATATGCCGAAAGCGGACTTGAAATATCCAAAACCGCAGGAGATCTTTTGGGTCCTTGCGTATTTGCTCTTCTCATGGGAATTTCGAGAGTTTTTTACTCTCTTTTCCACGAGAAAATCAAACTTCTTTATTTTATGATAGGAAGCTCGGTATTGCTTTTAATCTCATTTCTCATGGTATCGCTGTGCAAAAGCGCGGTTTTGTCACTTTCTGGCTGTGCTCTTTCCGGGCTTGCGGTAGGTATCGCATGGCCTGGGATGCTAAGCTTAACTTCACGTCATATTAAAAACGGAGGAACGGCAATGTTCGCCATTTTAGCCTTTTTCGGCGATGTGGGATGTATAATGGGCCCCGGAATAACCGGCTGGGTATCAGATATGGCAGGAGGGAATATGCGAAGCGGATTTTTGTTTTCGTCCATATATCCTGCTATAATGATAGCTACGCTTTTAGTGATTTTCTTCCTTAAGAAAGGAAAACGAATATGAAAAAGCAAAGTCGCAAATTTTTTATAATATTGATATTGTTACTGGTTGCACTTTTTGGTCAGAAATTTAAAAATATCAATTCGCCATTTCCCGACTGGGAGGAAGGCAAGCTTTTTATGTATACAATGGATGTAGGGCAGGCAGACTCTTTGCTTTTTCTCTTGCCTAACGGAGAAACTATGCTGATTGATGCAGGAAACAGAGAAGATACGGCTATGGTTTTAAATTTTCTTCGTAAAAATGGTGTTGCAAAGCTTGACTATATAATAGCAACTCATCCCCATGAGGATCATATAGGAGGAAT
>JAZSAR010000196.1:0-12273 GCA_045601965.1 Clostridia bacterium | reverse complement strand
TCTTGACAAATGAAAAAAAGTGTGTATAATATATAAGGTAATGGCCTTATCGTCTAGTGGCCTAGGACGGAGCCCTCTCACGGCTCAAACCGGGGTTCGACTCCCCGTAAGGTCACCAAAAAAAGAAAAACACACCGTTGGGTGTGTTTTTTCTTTTTGATGCAAATCTTAAGTAGGGGAGTCGAACTTGTCATAGGCAACGGAGTTTGAAAAAGCAAACTCCTAAGCTCGACTCCCCTGGGTTATGACTGCATTTTCTATATTTACAACAAATTAAGAGTATGATATAATTAATCGTAATAAAATATTACGGAGGAAGCAAAATGCCGGATAGCAATATTCATGAAAATCACAGAGAAAGAGTGAAGAAAAAGTTTTCTGACTTCGGCTTTAATGGCTGGTATGACCATGAGGTATTGGAGATGATGCTGTTTTACGCCATCCCGAGATGCGATACAAATCCTCTGGCACACGCTCTCCTTGATGAATTCGGATCTCTTTCTGCCGTTCTTGATGCAGACATTGAAGCGCTTAAAAAGGTTCCCGGAATAGGAGAAAGTGCGGCAGTTTACTTAAGTGCTCTCGGAAAGCTTCAGGGCGTTTACAGCCGTTCAAAGTGGAAGGATACAAAAACCGTATTTGACAACGTTACATCCGCAGGTCTTTTCTGTTCGGATTTTATAGGAAACGAAACGGAAGAGGTTTTAGGGCTTATTTGTCTTGACACCAGAAAGAACGTAAAGAAAAGTGCCATACTTTCACGAGGCGTAATAGATAAAGTGCATATAGACATAAGAAAAATAGTAGAAAATGTGGTCAGCGTAAATGCAAAATACATAGTGCTCTGTCATAATCATCCTTCCGGTATTCTTCAGCCGTCCTACGAGGATATCGAAATGACTAAAAATATTGCGAAAGCATTATCTCCGATGGAAATTGAATTAATAGACCACTTCATCGTAAGCGGAAAGGGCTATACAAGTATGGCGGAACGGGGATTTCTTGAAAATTGATGTATGATGCATCTCCACACTGCATAAAATGCGGTGTGGAGGTTTTTTTATGGATGTTATAAAAAAGGTTTTTGTTTTATTTTCAGGGTTGGCTTTTTTACTTTCAGGAACAACTGCTTTGGCGGCAGATTCCTTGAATTTAACGGCAAAAAGCGCTGTTTTGATGGAAAGTTCAACCGGGCAGGTAATTTACGAATACAATGCGGATGTTGCGCTTCCGCCTGCCAGCATTACCAAAATAATGACGATTCTTTTAATTATGGAAGATATCGTGGAAGGGAAAATAACATACAACGACATGGTCACTGCATCGGAAAGAGCCAAATCTATGGGAGGCTCCACTATTTTCCTCGATGCGGGGGAGCGCATGAGCGTCTATGACCTTTTGAAAGGAATTGTTGTTGCCAGCGGAAACGATGCTTCCGTTGCCATGGCGGAGCATCTGGAAGGAAGCGTTGAGGCTTTCGTTGAAAGGATGAATAAAAGGGCAGGGGAGCTTGGTATGAAAAACACGGTTTTCAAAAATACTAACGGACTTCCCGCTGAAGGGCACATAATGAGCGCACGGGATATTGCCATAGTGTCAAACGAGCTGCTGAAACATAAGGAAATTTTCAATTTCACAAAAATATGGACAGATTCTTTAAGAAACGGCGAGTTTTTGCTTGCCAATACCAATAAGCTTATACGTTTTTATGAAGGTGCCAACGGACTTAAGACCGGTTCCACGGATGAGGCGGGGTGTTGTATAAGTGCAAGCGCCGAGAGAAACGGAATGCAGCTTATTGCTGTGATAATGGGCGCACCTACATCAAACGACCGTTTTTCCGATGCAAAAAAGCTTCTTGACTACGGATTTTCTGGTTACGCTGTATGGTACGGACCTGAAAAAGGGGACTCTGTCGGAAACGTCAAAGTCATAAAGGGTGCTTTGGAAAGCGTTGGGGCGGTTACGGAAAAGCCTATGTACGCTCTTATCAATAAAAGTGATGCAGGAAAAGAAGAATTTGTAACAGAACTTTTGCCGGAAGTATCTGCGCCGGTTACAAAGGGGCAGGTTGTAGGAAAAGTGCAATGCGTGCTAAACGGGACGTTGCTTGCCGAGGCAAACCTTGTTGCATCGGAAGACGTACATCGCATAGGCTTTTGGCAATTGCAGAAAAAGATGCTGGGACTTCTCTTGAGGAAAGAATAGGAACGCTGTCCTTCGGGACAGCTTTTTTTCATATAAACATATAAATATATGAATATGTATATATTTATATGTTACTATAAAGCGCGAAAAGCGCGCTAAATAAATATTTTGTATTTAAGATTGAAAAATGTGGAAAACTATGTTATAATGAAATACAATCAATAATTAAGGAGTGTTTGTATGAGAAAACTTGAAGGATTAAAGCCCGAAAGCTTGTTTTCGTATTTTGAGGATATATCCGCAATTCCGAGGGGCTCAGGAGTGAGAAGCGGGATAAGAGACTATCTTGTGAATTTTGCAAAGGAAAAAAATCTTCGGTTTTACACCGATGAAGCTGACAATGTAATAATTTATAAACCCGCCGCAAAGGGATTTGAAAATGCAGAGGGTGTCATCCTTCAGAGTCATACTGATATTGTGTGGCAGAAAACTGCTGACTGCGACATAGATTTTGAAAAAGAAGGACTCCGTCTTTTTGTGGACGGGGACTTTGTAAAGGCAGAGGGGACGACCTTAGGCGCCGACAACGGCCTTGGAGTTGCAGCAGCCCTTGCCGTTCTTTCCGACGATACTCTTTCCCATCCTGCAATCGAAGCGGTATTCACCTCGGATGAGGAAATCGGAATGATTGGCGCAGGCAAGCTTGATATGACACGGCTTTCAGGAAAGAAGCTTATAAATATGGACGCAGAAGAGCCTGAAGTGCTCACCGTATCCTGCGCCGGAGGAAGCGACTTTATAATAAATATTCCCATAGAGAATACCGAAGCAGAAGGAACTCTTGTGAAAATTAAAATTGCAGGACTTTCCGGGGGACATTCCGGTGTGCAGATTGCAGAAGGCAGGGTAAACGCCGATATGTTGATGGGAAGAATCCTTAATCATATGGCGGGAAAAGCTTCCTTTTATATAAAGAGCGTTTCCGGAGGAACAAAGGCAAATGCCATTCCGCTGGAAAGCGAAGCTCTGGTTATTGCAGAAAAGGCGGAAGAATTCACGGCAGAATGTGACAGATATATAAAAATAATAAAAAAAGAAATTTCATCAAGAGAGCCTTCATTAACGGCAACTTGCGAAATCGGCAAAGAAGAAAAATCCGGGGCTTTCAAAAAGGATTGCGCCGAAAGGGTGATTGCTCTTCTTACCGTTGCCCCCAATGGCGTAATGGAGATGAGCAAGGAAATAGATAACCTTGTGGAAACCTCGCTGAACCTGGGAATCCTTGAAACAACGGAAAAATCCGTTAAAGCTCACTTTGCCCTTCGCAGCAATAAGGAAAGCGCCCTTTACGCCTTGGAGGAAAAAATGACGGCGCTTGCAAACCTTATCGGAGCAGAATGCGAAAGCTTCGGCCACTATCCTCCCTGGGAATTTAAGAAAAATTCACCTCTTCAGGAGCTTTATAAGAGAATATATAAGGAAAAGAACGGTGTGGAGCCTTCGGTTGAGGCAATTCACGCGGGACTTGAATGCGGTCTTTTTGCATCGAAAATAGAAAACCTTGATGCCATTGCCATAGGTGCGATGCTTAAGGATGTTCACACGGTGGGGGAGAAGCTTTCCGTATCTTCTACGAAAGATTTTTACGAAATCCTCATAAAAGTACTCGAAAATTGCAGATAAATGCAAGAAAAACAAAAAAAGCCTTGCTTTTTTTGCTTTTGTGTGATAAAATTTCTCGGTATGTAGTTTTTCACGAAAGGATGATTATATGGATAATCAGAAAGAATTCAAGCCTTATATCCCTGCGGATAAGGTTACACCCGAATTAACTGTTACTTCCATTATTATGGGTATTCTTCTTGCAGTTATTTTCGGTGCGGCAAACGCATATTTAGGACTCAGAGTAGGTATGACGTTTTCCGCTCCTATTCCCGCGGCAGTTATTGCAATGGGTGTTATACGCGTTCTTATGCGTATAAACTCTATACTTGAGAGTAATGTTGTGCAGACCATAGGCTCTGCAGGCGAATCCCTGGCGGCAGGTGCAATTTTTACTCTTCCCGCGCTCTTTTTGTGGGCGGCAGAGGGTAAAACGGACAAGCCCGGCATCATCGAAATTACATTAATCGCTTTAATCGGCGGTCTTCTCGGTGTATTTTTCATGGTTCCTCTCCGTAACGCCTTAATCGTTAAGGAGCACGGCATCCTTCCTTATCCCGAGGGTAGTGCCTGTGCAGAGGTTTTACTTGCAGGTGAAAAGGGCGGTGCAAACGCATCCACCGTATTTGCGGGTATGGGCTTTGCGGCACTTTTCAAGTTTATAATTGACGGACTTAAACTGGTTGCAGGCGAAGTAAGTCTTAAGTTCAAGGGCTTTGCAGGCGAAATCGGAACACAAATTTACCCCGCTGTTATGAGCGTTGGTTACATCTGCGGTGCAAGAATTTCTTCCTATATGTTTGCAGGCGGTGTGCTTTCCTGGATGGTAATTATTCCCCTCATCGTTATGTTCGGTGCGGACATCATTCTCTATCCCGGAAGTGCTCCCATCAGCGAAATGTTTGCAGAGGGCGGTGCCTCTGCCATCTGGTCAAGCTACATCCGCTACATCGGCGCAGGTGCTTTGGCTGCAGGCGGTATCATAAGCTTAATTAAGTCCCTTCCTCTTATCATTACAACCTTCAGCGGTGCAATGAAGTCCATGGCGTCTTCAGGTGCGGCATCCGATAAGCGCACAGAGAAGGACTTAAGCTTAAAGGTTGTAATTCTTGCAATTGTCATACTTACACTTTTAGTATGGCTTGTTCCCGCAATTCCCGTAAGCCCCATCGGTGCGGTTATCGTTGTTATTTTCGGCTTCTTCTTTGCGGCTGTATCCTCACGTATGGTAGGACTTGTAGGAAGCAGTAACAACCCCGTTTCCGGTATGGCTATTGCAACACTTTTAATTGCAACATTGGTTCTTAAAATCACAGGTCAGACAGGTATTGCCGGTATGACAAGCGCCATTGCAATAGGCTCAATCATCTGCATAGTATCTGCAATTGCAGGTGACACCAGCCAGGACTTAAAGACAGGTTTTCTTTTGGGCTCAACACCTAAAAAGCAGCAGATCGGTGAAATTGTCGGCGTTGTTGCATCTGCTCTTGCAATCGGCGGAACACTTTATCTTCTTGATAAGGCGTGGGGCTTTGGCTCTGCCGAGCTCGGCGCACCTCAGGCAACTCTTATGAAATTAATCGTTGAAGGTGTTATGGACGGAAATCTCCCCTGGGGACTTGTTGCAATCGGCGTTGTAATTGCTGTTGTTGTTGAAATAATCGGAATCCCCGTGCTTCCCTTCGCAATCGGTATTTATCTTCCTGTTCAGCTTAATGCCTGCATTATGGTTGGCGGTCTTATCCGTCTTGCTCTTGACAAGATGAAGAAGGAAAAGGAAGAAAAAGAGAAAATTGTTAACGATGGCGTGCTTTTCTGCTCCGGTATGATAGCAGGTGAAGGCTTAGTGGGTATTCTTCTTGCCCTTCTTGCGGTATTCGGTGTAGGCGAAATGATTGACCTTTCTGCAAAGCTTTCACTTTCTCCCGCCTTTATGAACATCGGAAGCATAGTGCTTTTTGCAATCATAATTTTAACTGTGCTTAAGTTTTCCCTTTGGAAAAAGCGTAAATAATTATGAAAAAAGAAGAAAACTATCTTTTGAGAATTCCTTTAAGAAAGGAAAATCTTAACTGGACAACGGACGAAGAGGGAAATGTAACCCTTGAAATAGAAAACAAAGGCTTTTTTAACAGACTTTGCCAGAAGCTTTTGAAAAAACCGAAAATCACCTATATTCATCTTGATGAAATGGGAAGCTTTATCTGGCCACTTTTTTCTCCCGATAAGGATATTGTTGCTTTAGGTAAAGAGGTTTCGGAAAAGTTCGGCGATAAGGCAGAGCCTTTGTACGAGCGCCTGGCGGAATATATAAAACGCCTGGAAAGCTATGGCTTTGTGACATTCAAATAATAAAAAAGGAATCGCTTTTGCGATTCCTTTTTTCATCTCTTTATTAAAATCCTTTAGCTACAAGGTATTCCTTTAATTTTTCAAAGCTTTCTTCGCTTATGTGATGCTCGATTTTACAGCTGTCCTCGTAGGCGGTTTCTTCGCTGACGCCCATAGCAATCAGTGCCTTTGCGATAATTCTGTGGCGCTCATACATGGTTTCCGCAATGGAAAGCCCCTTTTCCGTCAGGGTGATGCTGCCTGATGAATCAATTACAATAAAGCCCTCTTCACGAAGCTTTTTCATTGCAACGGAAACGCTGGGCTTGGTAACCGAAAGCTCCGTCGCTATGTCAATACTCCTGACGTGGCCGTGTTTTTTATTGAGCATATGTATGGTTTCGAGATAATTCTCGCCGGATTCTTTAATAATCATATTTATCCCTCTGAAAAGTTATTATATATATTGTATCATATAAACGGCAAATTGTCAAAGGTGATTTGGCAAGCCTTTTTGCAAAATTCCCTAAAAGAGGAATAAAGTGGGGTTTTTAATTGTATAATTTTATAAAAATAAAAAAATCTGTAAATTTTTTCTTGACAAAAGGGCGCAATGGTGGTATTCTATTTGCGGTTAGAGTAAACTAACTTTAAGGACGGGGTGAGATTTATATGACATTGAGAGAAGCAGAAGAAGGAAAAGAATACATCATAAAGGCAATTGAGACAGACGATGAGGAGCTTGATGCGTTTCTGTTTTCTCTGGGCTGCTATCAAGGCGAAGCAATAACTGTCATCTCACACCTTAAAGGCGGATGCGTCGTTTCCATAAAGGACGGCAGATATAATATAGATAATGAGTTAGCCGGGGCTATATCAATTTAAGGCATGCTTTGGCATAACTTTTTATTTTCCCCGTGAGTTAGTCACGACTAACGCGTAGGACGCGTATAAAATACAATTAATTTTGAGGAGGAAGCTTTATGAGAATTGCTTTGGCAGGCAATCCCAACTCAGGTAAAACCACAATGTATAACGGCCTTACCGGCAAAAATGAAAAAGTGGGAAACTGGGCAGGCGTAACGGTTGACAAAAAGGAAAGTGCCATTAAGAAAAGTCTTTGTAACGGAGAGGAAGAGATAATTGCAGTTGACCTTCCCGGTGCATATTCAATGTCACCCTTCACATCGGAGGAGAGTATTACAAGCAGCTACGTTAAAAACGAAAATCCCGATGCGATTATAAACATTGTTGATGCTACAAACCTTAGCAGAAGCCTGTTTTTCACCACTCAGCTTCTGGAGCTTGGAATTCCCGTGGTTGTTGCATTAAATAAGAGCGACATCAACGAAAAAAAGGAAACCAAAATTGATACAAAGCTTTTGTCTGAGCTTTTGAACTGTCCCGTTGTTGAAACCGTTTCCACATCGGCTGACGGACTTTCCGAGGTTGTTTCTGCTGCAATCAGCGTGATTGGAAAAGGACAGGAGGCACCCTACACCCAGGGCGACATCGACCTTACGGATAAAGCAGTGGTTGTTGCGGCAGACAAAAAGAGGTTTAACTTTGTAAACAAAATCGTTTCTTCTGTTGAAACAAGAAAGGTTTTCACAAAGGACAAAAACTTCCAGGATAAGATTGATGCTGTTTTAACCAACAAATGGCTTGGTATTCCGATTTTCGCCGTTGTAATGTGGTTTGTGTTCTGGGTTTCCCAGGCTTGGCTCGGCCCTATGATTTCAGACCTTCTGGTTGGCTGGATTGAAGCCTTCGGCACTGTTGTGGACGGCTGGATGGAATCATCCTCCTCCGAGCTTTTAAAAACACTTGTATCAAGTGCCATTGTTGATGGTGTAGGTGCCGTTGTAAGCTTTTTACCCCTTGTTATGGTAATGTATTTTATGATTGCCCTATTGGAGGACTGCGGATATATGGCACGTGCAACGGTTGTGCTTGATCCTATATTCAAAAAGGTTGGTCTTTCGGGTAAATCAGTAATCCCCTTCGTTATCGGTACAGGCTGTGCAATCCCCGGAGTTATGGCGTGCCGTACCATAAGAGACGAGCGTGAAAGAAGAGCGACCGCAATGCTTGCGCCCTTTATGCCCTGCGGAGCGAAGCTTCCCGTTATCTCGTTGTTTGTCGGTGTTTTCTTTGCGGAGTCAGCCTGGGTTGGAACTGCAATGTACTTTGCAGGTATCGTAATCATCCTTTTGTGTGCACTTTTGGTTAACAAAATCACTGCCTATAAAGCAAGAAAATCCTTCTTTATCATAGAGCTTCCCGAATATAAATTCCCCAGTATAAGAAGAGCGGCACTTTCCATGTGTCAGCGTGGCTGGTCATACATAGTAAAGGCAGGTACAATCATCCTTGTATGTAACGTGCTTATAACTGTTTTAAGCAACCTTACACCCACCTTCAGCCTTGCGGCAGAAAACGGCTCGGACTCCATACTTGCCTACATCTGCGGCCCCATTGACTGGATTATAATCCCCGTTATCGGCTTTGCATCCTGGAAGCTGGTTGCCTGCGCAATCACAGGCTTTATCGCAAAGGAAAATGTTGTGGGAACCGTGGCAACTCTATTCGGTCTTTCTGCGGTAATCAACGGCGACCTTGAGCTTGTGGGCGAAGGAAGTGTTGTAGCAGATGCATTAGGACTTGTTCCCGCATCGGCTCTTGCTTATATGATGTTTAACCTCTTCACACCGCCCTGCTTTGCGGCAATCGGTGCGATGAACGCGGAAATGAAGAGCAAGAAATGGCTCTTTGGCGGTATCTGCCTTCAGCTCGGCGTTGGCTTTACCGTAGGCTTCCTTGCATATCAGATTGGTTCCCTGATTACTCTGGGACAGCTTGGAAATGGCTTTACAGGCGGCATTATCGCAATTCTCGTAATGGCGGCAATTGTAGTATACCTTTGCATAAAGTCTGATAAGAAGCTTAAAGCGGAATATGCTCTTAAGGCTGCCCAAAAGGCAAAGGAGAAGGTATGACGGACATAATCATCGGTGCAGTATTGGTAATAATCGTCGGGCTTGCCGTATTCTATATAATAAAAGAAAAGAAAAAAGGCAAAAAGTGCATAGGCTGTCCCGACGGCGGATGCGACTGCTGTAATAAGAAGTGAAAAAAGTTCCGAACCAACAGGTTCGGAACTTTTTTATTTTTTGTTCTTTATTAAATAATACTCAAGTGAATCAAGTAACGCTTCTTTTGATGCCATAATAATGTCCTTTGAAACGCCGATGGTGGTCCAGGAATCAAGACCGTCGGAGGATTCTATCATAACCCGTACCAGAGCCTCTGTAGCGGCACCGGAGTCAATAACTCTAACCTTATAGTCGGTTAATTTTACCTTGGAAATTTCGGGATAAAATTTTTCAAGAGCCTTTCTTATGGCTGTGTCCATGGCGTTGACGGGACCTGAAGTAGAGTCGCTGGCGGCAATTTCGGAATCGTTGCCTGCAAAAACCTTGATGTACGCCGAGGAATACCCGTCGGTATCCCGCTCTGCATCCTGCTCAATCAAAAGACGGAGGCGGTCAATGTCAAAGAAGGGAGTATCATAAAGCCCCAAAGCTTTTCTTATCTCAAGCTCGAAGGAAGCAAGGGCGCCTTCAAACTGATAACCCTTGAATTCAAGCTCCTTTAATCGATCAACGACCTTTGCTACCTCAGGAGTATCCTTTTCGATTCCGGGGATAATCTTTTTCATCATGGCATAAGCCGCGCTTTTTCCCGCAACTTCGCTTATAAGATAGCTTCTGTCGTTGCCCACGGTTTCGGGGTCGATATGTTCAAAGGAAGCAGGGTTTTTCATAACGCCGTCGATGTGTGTTCCCGCCTTGTGGGAAAAGGCGTTTCTGCCGACGTAGGGTAAGTCCCTCATACTTAAGTTTGATATATCCGCGATTGCGCGGCAGGTGTAGGTGAGGCTTGCTATGTCAGGCACCAGCTCATAGCCCTTTTTAAGCTGAAGGTTTGCAATTACCGCCGATAAATTGGCGTTTCCGCATCGCTCGCCTGTTCCTATCATAGTGCCCTGAACGTGAAGAGCACCGCCGTAAACAGAGAAAATACTGTTTGAAATTGCCATTCCCGTATCGTTGTGGGCGTGGATTCCCACGGGACAATTTATTTCGGATGCAACCTTTTCTGTAATTTCCTTTATCTCATCGGGAAAAGCACCGCCGTTGGTATCACAGAGGCAAACTGTGTCGGCACCTGCATCGGCTGCTGCTTTTATTGAGTCAATCGCATAATCGGGATTTGCCTTATAGCCGTCAAAAAAGTGCTCCGCATCAAAGATAACTTCCTTTCCAGAATCCTTTAAGAATTTAACGGAGTCGGAAATCATGGATAAATTTTCGGAAAGGTCGGTCTTCAAGACTTCGGTAACGTGCAGATCCCAGGCTTTTCCGAAAATAACACAAACATCCGTGCCGGAATCGCGCAGCGATAAAAGCGCCTTGTCATCCTCTGCCTTAATGCCGGAATGCCTTGTTGCACCAAAGCAGGCAATTTTGGAATTTTTGAGAGAGAGCTTTTTTATTTCCTTGAAAAGCTCCTCATCCTTAAGAGAATATGCGGGATTTCCCACTTCGATATAGGTTACCCCGAAGTCATCTAAAAGCTTTATTATTTTAAGCTTGTCGTTAACGGAATAGGACACCTTTACGCCCTGACATCCGTCACGGAGAGTGGTATCCAAAACTGACAGTTTCATAAAATCAGTCCTTTCAGAACAGCTTTTTGCTGTCCAGTAATATGGTAACGGGGCCGTCGTTGAGGAGAGAAATTTTCATATCTGCGCCGAAAATTCCGCTTTCAACCTTTAAGCCTGCCTCTTTTAATCTTGCTTTGTACTTTTCAAAATATGCTTCGCCGATTTCAGGTGCAGCTGCACTTACGAAGGCAGGGCGGTTTCCTTTTCTTACATCACCGTATAAGGTAAACTGAGAAATTGCAAGAACGCTTCCGCCAACATCCGAAAGGGAAAGGTTCATCTTTTCGTTTTCGTCCTCAAAAACGCGAAGCCCCAGGGTTTTCTTTACGATATAGTCAAGGTCGGCATCGGTATCGCCTTCGCCGACGCCTAAAAATACCAAAAAGCCCTTTTCTATTTCGCCTGTCACATTACCGTCAACACGGCAGGAGGCAGAAGTTACACGCTGTATAACCGCACGCATATAAATCATCCTTTCAAGAGGTGATAAAATTTCCTTATTCTACATTATACAATATAATTTCTTTTTTTTCAAGTCGCTATTTACAAATGCCGATGTTTTGTGTTATAATATAACAAATAAAAAGAGAAAGGGTTTTTAACATGAAAAAGATACTGGCAATTATTTTAGCAGCAACACTTCTGCTTTTAATGTTTGCAGGTTGCTCAAAAGCACCCGTGGAAGAAGTTATTGAAGAAGTAGAGGAAAACATTGAAGAACCTGAAGTTGATGAAACAGCAGATCCTTTTTATCAGAAGGTTATGGCAAAAGAACGCCCCATCGCGGTTATGATAGATAACGATGCGGATTATAAGGGTCCTCAGGCTGGTCTTGAAAACGCTTACATGATTTACGAAATCGTTGTTGAAGGCGGCAATACCCGTATGATGGCGCTTTATAAAGAGGGCTTTTTTGGTGAAGAAAATCCCACCGATATGAGAATAGGTCCGGTAAGATCTTCACGCCACTATTTCCTTGACTTTGCCCTTGAAAATGATGCTATTTATGCCCACTGCGGATTTTCTCCCAAGGCTCAGGCAGAAATTGCGTCAAGAGGTGTAAATAACATAAACGGTATTTACGAAAGCGCACCTTTTGAAAGATATTCCGAATATAATAACTCATGGCACAACCTTTATACATCTTTCGACAAGCTGGACAGCGCAGCTGATTCCCACGAATACAGAAGAACCACAGAGCCTACGGTAAACTAACAGAAAACTTATGCTGTTCCTTCTGAAGGCACAGCTGCCGTAAGTGTGACAATTCCCTACAATCAGTGCAACATAAAGTACAGCTTCGATGAAGCAACCGGTCTTTACAAGAGAATAAGACGCGGAAATGAACATATAATGCAGTCAGGTGCTGCACTTCCCGTTATGAATGTATTAATTCTTGA
>JAZSAR010000195.1:0-10296 GCA_045601965.1 Clostridia bacterium | reverse complement strand
CAGAGGCTGCCATCTTCCTTTATTGCTGCACTATGATCATGTCCCAAGCTGACCGCTTTAACACCATCCATTATTTTTGTCGGCGTATAGGAATCAGAGCTTGTGCCGTTTCCAAACTTTCCTTCCCAATTATTCCCCCACATCCAGAGGCTGCCGTCTTCCTTTATTGCTGCACTATAATCCTCGCCCAAGCTGACCGCTTTAACACCATCCATTATTTTTATCGGCGTTTTGGAAATAGAATTTGTGCCGTTTCCAAGCTGTCCATCGCCATTATTCCCCCACATCCAGAGGCTGCCGTCTTCCTTTATTGCCGCACTATGTAAATCTCCCAAGCCGACCATAGGCAAAGTGTTTTTCGCATCCTCTGCACTTATTCCCATGCAGAAAACACAATTGACAATACTTATGCACACCAGCATCATACAAAAAATTTTCTTCATTTTACCATCCTCCTTAAAATCAAATAAATCATTACATTAATAATGCTGAAATAACAACGTTTTAATAACTATATCACATTCACTTCATCCTCATATCATTTAAGAGCATACCCGTAAAAGGCTCAACATTAAATCGCTCTGCAAACATTTTGCATTTGCACATAAATATGTAATAGATGTTAAGCCTTGAGTACATAAGTGTTTCAAAGTTTCCCTGACCTTTTGAAATTATTACGTCCGCTTCATTAAAAGCTTCTTTTGCTTCTATCGACAGCTTTTTAATGCTTGTCCCCGGAACTCCCGTGCCGTTAGGGATTACGGGAACAATTAAATTAAGTCCCACATCGGCTGCATCCTCAATTGTAGCATCGTTTAATACTTCCCTTCCTCTTACCATTGCCTTTACGGAAAGGTGGGGAAACTCTTTAATTATTTCCTTTATAAAAATTTTATCCGCCACAATTTCACCGCAGTTATCTGTTATATACAAAAGATGCTTTGCCTTTTTAAGGTCTAAATAAAGCTTTTCTTCCTCCGGGAAATGCTCTTCCTTTTTATTATAAAAGGACTCCTTTAAGGTTTCTTCATCCACCTTATACATTGCTCCGAAATCTATGTAGTTTGCCGCCATCGCAAAGGAAAGCGCCTTCTTAAACGGATTTTCAGCCTTTTCAATTTCAGCTGACAGCGAAAGCTCTTCTTTTAACATAAGGGCATTAAAATGCTTTTTGATTTCGCTGTAATCATCCCCTCTGCCAAAAAGCTCTTCCTTTATTTTATTTATTTCTTCAACCAATTCAGGTGCACTCATATCCTCTTTTGCACCTGATATTACACCAAGCATTTTCTGCATATATAAAAGTCTGTCTTCCTCTTTTGCATCGCCCGGATATGCCGTAAGATGCTTTTTTGTAAGGCACTCTATGCAGGCGGAATTAAGTCTTTTGTTTTCCAAAATAATCACTTCTTTCTTTTTTGATTATACACCTCATTTATAATTTTTTCAAGGCTATTTCACCTTTTTCGCCATAATTGAAGTGGTTACAAAAACAGAAAGGATTCCGTAAAAGGCGTTGACCGCTCCGAAAACGAAATAGCCGAAAAGAATAATCAAAGTATCAATCACATTTATGATAGTCGTAATTTTAAGATAGGGAAATTTATCCTGAATAATTAAAGCCAGCATATCGGTGCCGCCCGTGGACGCCCCGGAATTTATGACAAGTATAAGCCCTGTTCCCAGAAACACTCCCGTCATTACCGCCGATGCAAAAATATCGCTTCCCACGGGAAAAAGCACGGGAATAAAAGGGCAAAGCCACAAAAACACGGTAAACATAACCGTGGCATAAAGGGAGCGGTATAAAAATCTCCCTCCCCGCTTTATAAACGTAATTAAAAAAAGCGGAATATTAAAAATTGCCGTTGTAAGGTAGAGAGGAATTTTTATTCCGAACCAATGCCCCACTCCCGCTACGGCTACTGCAAAGCCCGAAGCACCGCCCGAAACGATGGATGCCTCCTCTGCAAAATGCACCGTTCCCAAAGCAAGCAGAAATGCACCGAGAGTAATTAATAAAAAATCCTTTGCTTTTGACATAAAAACGCCCCTTGCTATTATCTGCAAGGGGCTATTAGATTATTTATCGAGATTATATTTTTCGTGAAGTGTTCTTACAGCCTTTTCAGCATATTCTCTGTCGATAAGGATTGAAACCTTGATTTCACTTGTGCAGATCATATGGATATTGATGTGAGCATCATACATAGCCTCAAACATCATGGATGCAACACCGGGATTGCTTACCATTCCGGCACCGACAATGGAAACCTTTGATACGTTATCCTTGTAAACAATTTTTCTTGCTTCGATAATGTTGTTCTCTGTAAGAAGCTTAACTGCATCTTCACATTCGTCACTCTTAACTGAGAAGCTTATATCCTTTTTATCCTCACGGCCGATGGACTGAAGAATCATATCAACATTTATGTTATGCTTTGCAAGCATTGAAAATACCTTAAAGGCAATACCGGGCTCATCGGGCACGTCAAGCACCGATATCATTGCAACGTCGTTATCTCTTGCTATACCTCTTACATTTGATTTTTCCACTTTAGTAACCTCCTTGACATAAGTACCTTCAACCTTCTTAAGGCTGCTTAATACCTCTAAATTAACATTGTATTTTTTTGCAAGTTCTACGCTTCTGTTCATAAGTACGTTTGCACCGAGTGATGCAAGCTTAAGCATCTCGTCATATGTGATTTCGGGAAGCTTTTTAGCATCGGGGCAGATTCTGGGGTCGGTTGTGAATACACCGTCAACGTCGGTGAATATCTGACATAAATCTGCGTGAAGCGCCGCAGCTAATGCAACTGCGGAGGTGTCGCTTCCGCCACGTCCCAGGGTTGTAATGTCGTCATACTTGTTTATACCCTGGAAGCCTGCAACGATAACAACCTTTTTCGCATCAAGCTCGGATAAAATTCTTTCTGTGTGGATTCTCTTGATTTTCGCAACACCATACTTTGAATCGGTGTTAACGCCTGCCTGCCATCCTGTTAAGGATATTGCGGGAATGCCGATTTTTTCAAGAGCCATGGCAAGAAGAGCAATTGAAATCTGCTCACCTGTCGCAAGGAGCATATCCATTTCTCTCTTAGAGGGCTTTTCGTTGATTTCCTTTGCCTTTGCAATTAAATCATCCGTTGTGTCACCCTGTGCGGAAACTGTTACAACAACACTGTTTCCGTTTCTGTAGGTTTCGGCAATGCGGTTTGCCACATTAAAAACTCTTTCTGCATTGGCAACCGAGCTTCCGCCGAACTTCTGCACTATCAACATTTATAATCAATCCTTTCTTTATACTGCTGTTATTTAAAGCTTTCTTACATATGTTCCCATATTGTCAAAGCCAAAAATATCGAAATTATAATTTTTACCCGAAAGCTTTTCACATACTTCTTTAGAAAAGCTTTCTTTCTCCTTTGTGGGGATTATTGCCGCAAGAGTCGGACCGCTTCCGCTTAAGTAAGCGCCGTATGCTCCTGCTTCTTTATAAATCTTAAAAATTTCTTCCATATCGGGAATCATCTTCATTCTGTATGGCTGATGAAGCTTATCCTCCATTGCCTCGGAAAGAAGATTGTACTTTTTCCCCGCTATGGCAGAAACAACCAAAGCCGCGTGAGATGCATTGAAAGCTGCATCGCTTAAAGATACCTTATAAGGAAGAGTCGTTCTTGCCTTTCCCGTTGAAAGCTTTGAATCGGGATAAATAACCGCAAGACTTATTTCATCTCCGAGATTCATCTTACTGTAGGTTACCTTTTCTCCGTCAAAATAGGATACCGTAAAACCGCCCATAAGGCAGGGAGTAACATTATCGGGATGACGCTCCATTTTTGTTGCAAGGCTTAATATATCATTTGGCCCAAGCAAGCCGTACATGGCATTTGCGCCAACCATTCCGCCGATTATGCAGGCGGCAGAAGAACCCAGTCCTCTTGTTGCGGGTATATTGCTTTCTATTTTTATCTTAAGACCTTCGGGGCTTTTTCCGCACTCATCAAATACGGCTTTCATTGCCTTGTATAAGAGATTGCGCTCTACAGGGCAGTTTTTATATGAAAACCCGTCCTGAACTATCTCTACACCGCCTTCGGCCTCTTCAATTTCTATTTCATTATACAGTCCCAGGCAGAGTCCCATGGAGTCAAATCCGGGGCCCAGATTCGCACTCGTCGCAGGAACCTTAACCCTTATCATTCATCTTCTCCGAAAAGGCGTATTTTTTTAATAACTCCAATACCCCTGAATTTGTCTTCAAACGATTTCTCTGTCAAAGGCTCGGTAACAAGTGCGATTTCTTCTGTTTCGCCCGAAAGCTTTATAATGTCTTTATCAGAGAATGCTTCTCTCAATTTTCCTTCATCCTTTGATGAAACTCTTACAAAATAGCTTTCCCTGACTTCTGCAGGAGAAACCCACTTTGCTTCCTCCTCCCAGAAGTATCCCTTATATCCGCCTGATTTTGCAATATCGAGAATATCCGATACCACTGCGCTGGCTGTGGGCATCTTACCTGCTCCGCGGCCGTAGAACATCACCTTTCCGACGGCGTTTCCCTTAACGTATGCCGCATTGAAAACACTTCTTACGGAAGCTAAGGGGTTTTCTTTTTTAATCATAGCCGGACGAACTGCTGCATAAATTCCGCTTTCGGTATTTTTACCGTATGCCACAAGCTTTATTACACTGTCAAGCATCTCGGCGTATGCCACATCTTCTTCATCAATATTTGTAATTCCTTCGGTGTAGATTTTCTCGGAATCACAGAATTTTCCTGTCACAAGAGACATAAGTATGGAAATTTTACGGCAGGCATCAAGCCCTTCTACATCCGCTGCAGGATTTCTTTCTGCATAGCCAAGCTCCTGCGCGCTCTTTAATGCCTCATCAAAGCTCTGTCCGTTTTCAAACATTTCTGTCAAGATATAGTTGGTTGTTCCGTTAAGGATTCCTCCAACCTCCTCAATTTCGTTTGCCGCAAGATAGTTGTGGATAGGAGCAATCAACGGAATTCCTCCGCCCACCGATGCCTCAAAAAGATAGTTTACGTTATTTTCCTTTGCAATTTTTAAAAGCTCCGCTCCCTTTGTTGCAACAAGCTCCTTGTTGGAGGTTACAACACTTTTTCCTTTAAGAAGAGCCGCCTTTGTAAAGTCATAGGCAGGGTGAATTCCCCCTATTACCTCGGCAACAATATCAACCTCATCGTCTTCTAAAATAACATTGAAGTCCTTAGTAAAAATATGTGCATCCTCTCTGTCGGAAAAGTCCCTTATATCAAGGATGTATTTAACCTTTACCGGTGTATTGGCAGCTTTTTCGATTTTTTCCGCATTGAGTGAAAGCATCTCGTAAACTCCGCTTCCCACGGTTCCAAAGCCAAGTATCGCTACATTTTTCATTTGTCTGTCCCCTTTCGCTTCTTACTGTCTCGCCAGAACACGAACATCCTTTACACCCTTAAGTGCTCCAAGACGGTCTATGAGCTCCTGTAAATCGCCACCGGACACATTTTGTATACTGATTGATACGTCAGCCACGGAATTTACGGGAATGTTCTGATTGATGGTAAGGACATTCGCTCCCACCTCGGCGAGGATTGCGAGAATGGAAGAAAGCACGCCGGTTTTATCCGATACGATAAAAAACAGCGTTATGATTCCCTGCATCTGATTGAACGGAAATACATAGTCCTTATACTTATAATATGCACTTCTTGAAATTCCTGCCTTTTTAACGGCATCGCTTATCTCTTTGCAGTCCCCCTCTGCCAGAAATCTCTTGGCATCAAGCACCTTTAAGTAAACCTCAGGGAGAACCTTGGAGTCAACCAGAACCAAAGAATTTTTGCTCACGTTTGTCCACCACCCGAAAACAAATGTATTTAATAAAGAGATTATACCAAAGAAAAAACTGTTCGTCAATAAAATTATTGCATAAAAATAAACTTTTTTATACTGCCTTTGTTGTCATTATACAAAAAAGGACTGAAAACCCGATGGTTTTCAGCCCTTTTTATTAATCGGATTCGGGAAAAGACGTGTTTGCCCAAGGCATACAGTTACCCATGGGGATAAAGCCTCCACAGCAGGGACAGCGCATAGGGTAGTTTTGCCACATCCCCTGATTCATCATGGGATAACACATATTTCCTTCCACACCCATACCGTATGTATTATAGCCCATAGGCCACATATAAGGCATTTTGGAGCATTCTTTTTTGTTTTCATTTTTATCGGACATATCAAAGCCTCCTTTGCTTCAATACATCTTATGCAAAAAAGGATTTTTTGCCACAATAAAGGACAGCCGCCGGCTGTCCTCTTTTATCATTTTTCAATTAATACAGTTTGCGTCGCTCCGTCCCAGCTTACCTTATAGCCAAGGATTTCAGAAATAAATCTTATGGGCACGAAGGTACGGCTGTCTTTTATGATGGGCGGATTTATGAGTGTGTACATAATATCTCCGTACAGGGGATTTTTAACGTATACAAGCTCATTCTGAATCTGAAGGCGGATTACATAAGGCGGTGCATCAAGTACGATTTCGTCACATTCACCGTTCCAGGTTATTTCTGCGCCCATTTCCTCTAACAATCCTCTTAAGGGAATCATTGTTGAGCCGTCCACAATAAAGGGTGCAACGTCAAGGGTTTTGGTTGAAGCAACTCCGCCCTTTACGGCAGAAATTTCTTTATCACCGATTTTCAAAGTATAGCTTGCAGTATTTGCAAGAAGCTCTTCCTCGTGAGCCTTCGCACTCTGAGTAAAGGTAATTTCCGCGCAGGAAACTCGCTTTGCGTTATAATCCCAGAATTCAATCTGCATATAGCGCATCGTAACTTCCTTGCCGAAGGGAATAACCTTTAAGCTTAAATCAGGTTCAAAGGTTTTGTCGATAAAGAGCTCTTCCCAGGCCTCGCCATCCATCGATGTATAAATCGAAACCTTTTTCCAGTGTCCGTGAAGGTCCGGAGACTGTCTCGGAAGATAGGTCATTTCCTTTATGGTATGAGGTCTTATCATATCAATTGTCAGCATTGCGGGGCCTTCCTTCAGTTCCGCTGTCTGCCATATACCTCCCGTTGAGCCGTCGAAAATATTGCCGGGCTCTGCTCCGGACCAGTTTTCTCCGTCATAAAGTGCGATGAAAGAAGATGTATCAACCGTGTAGGTTGCATACTTCTTTTCTTCCTCGGCATAGTTTTTTAAGGTAAGGTCAACCTTTTCGGGATCCTTTTCCCATACGCTGAATTCAGCAAGTGATGCGCAGGATAAATTACCTTCCCTGATTTCAACTTTTATCTTTCTGAGGCTTAAGTTGCCCGCAAGGGGAATCTCCTTTTCGGTTTTGTTCTTATCAAAGGAAACGCCCTCTTTAAGAAGAACATATTCACCCTCTACGCTATCAGATGCATAAATATTGCAGTTAAGGATAAGGCCGTGGTTACCGGAATCCTGTCTCGGAAGCAGGCCTATTCCCGATATTTCAAGGTTTTCGGGGAATATGTATTCAACTGTGAAGGGGAACTTTTCCGTCATAATTACCTTGCCGTCAATTACACTGTAGTTTGAGTGCCATATCGTGTTGCTTTTTCCGTCGATAGACTGGGACACAGGATATCCGAAATACTGGCTGCTTGCCCTTGCATACCAGCCCTCAGGCTTGATTTTTCCGATACCGACGGAATTTTTACCCTCGGTTTTTCTTTCGGCATACTTCATTTCGCCCGTTCCGTTTACATAAAATTCCATTTCAGCCGCACCGCAGTAGCCGTAATAGCTTTCGGTAACTTCGATCCGGAGGAATCTTGCACTGCCGCCCTTGAATGCGATATTTCTTGTGGGGCCTGCCGCATCCTTGGCATAGGGAAATTCTCCCGAAGTTATGAACTTATAGTTTTCACCGTCCGTCGATGTATAAAGGTTAAAGAATCTTATTGTTCCCACCGTGTCACGCCTCGGGGTATAGCGCCAGCCCGTAAGATTAATCTCCTCGGGAAATTCAATTTCGATGTTATAGGGCGGTTCATCCTTTGTAACAACACCGTTTTCGTTTACATAGTCTGTTTCCCAGAAGGTGGAAGAATTTCCGTCAAACATTTTATTTTTCGTATTTGCTCCTCTTTCGCTGGGAACTTCTACCTTCCAGCTATCTGTATAGGGATATTTTTCGCCCATGGATTCAGCGGTTATTTCCACATAGCTTTCGGGAATTACTTCGCCCGCTTCGGCGCTTTCAACTATCTCTGTAAGCTCGGAAAGCGTAATTTCATGGGGAGTTTTCTTTCCTTCTCCCTCGCCCTTTACAAAGGCAATTTCTGCCGCCGTTCCGTAGTCTCCTACTGTACCGGTGACTTTTATGGCTACAGCTTTTGCATTTACTCCGTCCCAGGTGGCTTTTTTTGTGGTTCTTAATTTAACATTATCCTCGTGTCTGAAAGTACCGTCATAAATCTTTCCGAAATTAGTACCGTCACTTGATGCATAAACCGTATAGTTCTCAACAGTACCTGTTCCGTTGTCGGTTCTTGGTGTATAACGCCAGCCCGTAAGATTAATCTCCTCGGGGAAAACCACGGTGATTAAATAAGGGGGCTTATCGTTTTCCGTTATGCCTCCGCCTTCGGTTTTGTAATCAGAATGCCAGTAGGTAGATGCATCACCGTCAAATGCTTTTGCAAATGAAGAGTTGTATTCACTTGTTACTCCTACCTGCCAGGAGGGATCGTAGGAATAAACTTTTCCGGCTGAGCCTTCTTCCAAAATTGCTTCCTTATCGGTGTCACCGCTTATAGCCTTACCTTCTCCGCTTCCCTTTAAGAAGCTGATTTCAGCTGCTGTTCCGTAGTCTCCCACAGCCTTGGTTATTTTTATGATAACAGCCTTTGCTTTTACACCGTCCCAGGTTAATTCCTTTTCTGTTCTCTGCTTTACATCGTCAACGTGAGTAAATGCTCCGTCTGTAATTTTAGAAAACTTAACCCCGTCTGTTGATGCAAAAATTGTATATTCCTGAACAGTACCCGTTCCGTTGTCGGTTCGGGGCATATAACGCCAGCCGGTTAAATTTATAGTCTCAGGAAACTCTGCCGTAATGTAGAAAGGCAGAGGGTCTTTATCCGTTATCTCTCCGCCAACGGCTGTGTAGCTTGTATGCCAGTAAGTTCCCTTATTTCCGTCAAATGCCTTGGAAAGTGATGCAAGATAGTCACTTGTAGCAGAAATCTTCCAAGAAGAAGAATAGGGATAAACCTCAGAAGATGCAAAAACAGAAACTGTGCCAATTATCATTATAAGTGCAAGTATAATCGCAGTTATTTTTTTCATATTTATCCCCTCCTTCAATTAAGATGAACAGATACCGCATTTACAATTTCATCGGAAAGCCCCGCCTTACTTACGGAATAAATTCCGTTTCCGTGATTTTTAACGCTGTAGCCGTAGCAATCGGAAATATATGTAAGCGGAATATAGATAAGTCCATTTGCAGATGTAACGGGAGCCTTTAAGGTAACAGGTCTTCCGTTTGCTTTTGCATCAAGAGTACCGATGGTTGTGTATGCCCATATACTGTCGGTGACCTCAGTCAGTTCTTCGTTCATATTGTAGTGGCGTGTGGTTAAAATGTTGTTTTTATAGTTGTAAACGCTCTTTGTTCTTCCGTCGCCCATAATGTTTATAAATGTGCTTTCAGGAACATAAAGGGTTCCGTTTGCTTCAAAGGCTGTAACTCTTATATCCTTTTCATAAACCTTCATTTTTCCGCCGTCGGCAATCATGGTTGATGCCCCTGCCTTTACGATTGCATCCTTGCCGATTTCTGCACGCTCGGCATCAGTAAGGGTTGTTTCGGGAATTTCCGTATAGTGATAGTTAAATCTTCCCATAGGTGCGCTTGATCCCTTTGCATACCAGGAAATAACATCTGCTTCTACAGAATCTGTCCACTTGAATTCAAGGTCAACAGCCCCGGTTTCTCCGATTTCGCTTCTGGAAAGTGAAAGTGTGATGCGGTTATCCTTTATGCTGTAGGTAACATCGCTTATCTTTTTGGTTTCTGTTCCGTTTCCGGTAAATGCGGAAAGCACACCAAGCCCATCCATATTTACGACGTAATCATAGCCTTCAAAGCCTGTTGCATAATTTCTGTCGGCATTTATGTAAAGATACATAAAGTCGTTTCCTTCTTTAATATCTACACCAATCTCAATAAGTTTAGAAGTTAATGATTCAACATGTTCTGGAATTAAAGAAATACCCATTTCTTCTTTTGCCT
>JAZSAR010000194.1:0-5064 GCA_045601965.1 Clostridia bacterium | reverse complement strand
GAAATGAAAAAGGTGCTCGGCACCTGGGACGATGAAAGGGTTAAGTTCTTAATCACCCAGGAGTGTGAGGACGATGTGGCAGAGGGTATTAAGATAGTAAAAGAACTCCAGGCATATGCCGATACCTTTAAAAGACAGCCCGTTAGTGTATCCGCACTTAAGGTTGGCTTAAAGTGCGGCGGAAGCGACGGGTATTCGGGCATCACCGCAAATCCCTTGGTTGGAAGAGCATCGGATAAGCTTATTTCCATGGGCGCAAGCTGTATTTTAACAGAGGTGCCCGAAATGTTCGGAGCAGAGCATCTCTTAATGGAAAGAGCTGAAAACGAAGAAATCTTCAATAAGACAGTCAGTCTCATAAACGACTTCAAGGACTATTTCACACGCCACGGTCAGGTGATTTACGAAAATCCCTCTCCCGGAAACAAGGCGGGCGGAATAACCACCCTTGAAGAAAAGTCACTGGGATGCGTTCAGAAGGGCGGTCTTTCCAAGGTTGTTGACGTATTAACCTACGGCGACACCGTTACCAAAAACGGTCTTTCCCTTCTTAACGGACCTGGTAATGACATCGTTGCAATAACAAACCTTATGGCATCGGGCGTGCATATCATTCTCTTTACAACAGGCCGCGGTACACCCGTTGGCTCAAGCGTTCCCACAGTTAAAATTTCCACCAACGAAAACCTCTACAGGCACAAGAAAAACTGGATTGACTTTGATGCAAGCCCCACACTTAAGGGCCTTGACTTGTCAGATGAGCTTGTTTCCTACATCATAGAAGTTGCAGAGGGCAAAGAAACAATGAACGAAATTAACGGATACAGAGAAATTTCAATATTTAAGGACGGTGTAACATTATGAGTTTTATCAATGATGATTTCATGCTCAAAAACAAAACAGGTAAGCGTCTTTTCGAAGAATATGCAAAGGACCTTCCTATAATCGACTACCATTGCCATCTTGTTCCCAAGATGATTGCAGAGAATTATAAGTTTAAGAGCACCTATGATTTGTTCCTCGGCGGTGACCACTATAAGTGGCGTCAGATGCGTTCAAATGGTGTTCCCGAGGAAGATATTACAGGCTCTACTCCCGACTATGAAAAGTGGTTACAGTGGGCAAGAACAATGCCTCTTCTTATCGGAAACCCCTTGTATCACTGGACACATCTGGAGCTTAAGAGATATTTTGATATTGATAAGCCTCTTACGGAAGAGACAGCAAAGGAAACCTGGGATAAGTGTAATGCACTCCTTGCGCGTGACGATTTTTCTGCTCAAGAGTTAATCAAGAAGTCAAATGTTGAGGTTATCTGCACAACAGACGATCCCGTTGACAGCCTTGAATATCACAAGCAGCTTAAAGGCTTCTCCACAAAAATTCTTCCCACCTTCCGTCCCGACAAAATTGTGGAAATAAATAAGGAAACCTTCCTTCCTTATCTTGAAAGTGCAAACGTAAAGACCTTTGATGATGTCCTTTCATTCCTTACAGAAAAAATTGAGTTCTTCCATTCTGTTGGCTGCCGTCTTTCTGACCACGCTCTTGAATATGTTCCCTTTGGTATCGGTGATGCAAAGGCTGTATTTGAAAAGAAGGTTAACGGAGGAGTTGTTACCTACGAGGAAGAAAACATCTATAAGACAGCGGTACTTAAGCACTGCGCATCAGAGTATGTAAAGCGCGACTGGACAATGCAGCTTCATATCGGCGCGCTTCGTAACAACAACAGAAAGATGTACGAAAAGCTTGGTGCAGACACTGGTTTTGACTCCATCAACGACCTTTGCATAGCTGAAAAGCTTTCCGCATTCTTAGGAAATCTCGAATATGACGATGTTCTTCCCAAGACCATACTCTACACCCTTAATCCCAAGGATAACTTCGTAATCGGCACAATGCTGGGTAACTTCCAGAAGGCACCCACAGCAGGTAAAATCCAGTTCGGTTCCGGCTGGTGGTTCAACGATCACCGTGATGGCATGGAAGCACAGATGATGGCGCTTGCAAACCTTGGCGTGCTGGGAAGATTCGTTGGTATGCTTACAGACTCAAGAAGCTTCGTATCCTACACAAGACACGAGTATTTCAGAAGAATACTTTGTAATATGATTGGTAAGTGGGTAGAAGAGGGCGAATATCCCGACGATAAGGCATCCTTAAAGAGAATTATCGAAGGAATCTCCTACTACAACGCAAAGGAATATTTTAAGTTTTAATAAAAAAATGTAGAATGCTTTGCATTCTACATTTTTTTATTTCTGTATTCGCTTGGCGGTATTTTATATCTTTTTTTAAAAAGTCTGCTGAAATACAGGGGATCGGAAAATCCCACGGATATGGCAATTTCCGTTATGGTGTTTTTTGTTGATAAAAGCATTTCGGCGGCAGTTTTAAGGCGGATTTCATTTTGGTATTTAATCGGTGTCATACCGGTGATTTCCGAAAAGAGGTGGGAAAAGCGGCCCATGGAATAACCTGCTTTTTTGGAGAGAAAGCTTAGCGAAAGATTCTTTTCATAATTTAAGTTTATATAGGTTAAAACAGGAAGTATGCTGTTTTGAAGTTCACTTCTTACGGGCGTTTTTACGGCTTCTTCAATGTTATATATAAGCTCAAGAAATGATGCAATACAAAGCTTTTTGCCCCTGGGTGAATTTCTTCGCTGAATCATTTCGGTAAATGAATCACTTACTGCTTTGGATGATGAAATCAGATATACGCCACCTGAGAGAGAGGATGCGGATAAAATTTCCTCAATGGCGCTTCCCGTAAAATGACACCAAAAGGATGAGCTTGCGGCGCCCAATATATATTTTTGCTTTTGTCCCGGGGTGTATATCACAAAATTTCCCTCGGAAAAGTCAAAGGCTTCATTTTCATAGAAAACCGTACAGTTTCCTTTGATGAGGAGCAAAATGTGATAGTCCTTTCTTCCGTCTTCGCGGATTACGGTACAGCTGCTTGAAAGATTCTGAATTCCGGCGCTGTTGATTTTTATATATTCGTCGGACTTTTCGTCTGTTTTATCCATATGCTTTCCGTCATAAATTCGCATAATTAGCACCTTCTTTTGAATTATTGTAGCATAGAACAGCATTTTTGTCCATATGGATTTTCATATTGTGCATAGACTTACAGGCTTGTTTTTGTTATATTCATAAAGAGGAGGCGTTAATATGAAAAAAATAGCTTTTATCGGGGCGGGAAGCCTGCAGTTTACATCAAGCTGTGTCCGCGATTTACTGACCTTTCCTGCATTTTCCGAATGCGAATTTGCCCTTATGGATATTAATGAGGAAAATCTCAAAAACATCACGGGTGTGGTTAATACCATAATAGAAAAAATGAATTGTCCTGACTGTAAGGTAAGTGCAACAACAAACAGAGCAGAAGCACTGAAGGATGCCGACGGTGTGCTTTGTACCGTCTTCAACGGGGATGTTGATATATGGCAATATGATATCACAATCCCGAAAAAATACGGAGTGGATATAAACGTGGGGGACACAAGAAGCGTATCAGGTATTTTCAGAGCGCTTCGGAATATTCCTTTAATGCTTGATATATGTAAGGATATTGAAAGGTATTGCCCCAATGCGGTTTTTCTTAACTATACCAATCCTATGTCCATGCTTTGCGGTGCTATGCAGAAATACTCTTCGGTAGAAGTGACGGGCCTTTGCCATAGTGTTCAGGGGACGGTGAAAACCTTGGCAAAATGGCTTTCCGTTCCTTATGAAGAAATTGAGTATAAATGTATGGGCGTAAACCATCAGGCGTTTTATACGGTACTGAAGCATAAGGGAGAGGATCTTTATCCCCGCCTTCTGAAGCTTATGGAAAATCCCGATATTTTTAATATAGAACAGGTGAGAAACGAGATGTTCTTAAAGCTTGGCTATTATGTGACGGAATCCAGCGGACACAATTCGGAGTATAACGGGTGGTTTCGTAAAAGACCTGATTTAATTGAAAAATACTGCACCCACGGCACAAACTGGAATCCGGGCGAATATGCTTTTTCATTGAAAATACGGCAAAGGCGAAAGGAAAATCCTAAAGCTCAGTATGAAAGATGGTATAAAGAGGAGTTTTCAAAGAAAAAAAGTATTGAATATGCAGCAGATATATTCAATGCCAGATTCGGGGACGGACGGCCCTTTATATTCAACGGCAATGTGCAAAACTGCGGTTCAATTAAAAACCTTCCTTATGATGCCTGCGTAGAAGTTCCGGTGGTGGCAGACAGAATGGGCTTTAAGACCACTATCGCGGGAGAGCTTCCGCCACATCTTGCCATATTGGTAAATACCACGGCGATGATTGAAAATCTCGTGATTGAAGCAGCAATGGAAAAGTCAAAGGAAATGGTTTATAGGGCGGTGTACAACGATCCTTTAACCTCAGCTGTATGCTCACTGGATGAAATTAAAAATATGTGCGATGAATTATTCGCGGCTAACAAAGAGTTCTTAGGAGATTATAAATAAAAAGATTTGCCGAATAAAATTCGGCAAATCTTTTTATTCAATTGCATCAATATCGTATGGTGTAGTCTGGTATACGAAGTAGTTAAGCCAGTTTGAGAAAAGCAAATTGGCGTGGGAACGCCAGGATACATTGGGCGCGTTTTCAGGATTATCATCGGGGAAATAGTTTTTGGGAACAGCTATGTCATCGCCCTTAGCTATATCTCTGTCATATTCCTTCTTTAAGGTATCGGCATCGTATTCAAGATGACCGGTTACAAAAATCTGTCTGCCTTTATCGGTGGTCACGATACAAACGCCGGTTTCTTCGGAGGAAGCTAAAATCTTTAATGCATCAACCTTTTCTACATCTGCTCTTTCTACCGTTGTATATCGGGACTGGGGAACCATAAAGGTGTCATCAAAGCCACGAAGGAGCATGGAGTTTTTATAGTCTGCCCTGTGGGGATAAATTCCGAAAAGCTTATTTGAAAGATTTATTTTATTGATGCCGTAATGGTAATAAAGTCCTGCCTGAGCGCCCCAGCAAATGTGAAGGGTGCTGGTAACGTGGGTTTTGCTAAGTCGG
>JAZSAR010000193.1:0-6553 GCA_045601965.1 Clostridia bacterium | reverse complement strand
ATAAACAAAACCAGCGAAGGCTGGAAAAAGCTTTGGTATGAATAATTAAAACGAAAAAATCACCGCACAGCGTGCGGTGATTTTTTTCGTTACATATTAAATTCCTTATACACCTTTCCGTCAAAATCCTTCCATGTAAATGTTCCGTCTTCAAACATCATATAGGAGTGGGGAGAATCTTCCTTGGGGATTGAAACCGAGCCGGGATTTATATAGGTGAAGTTTTCGCATTTTTCTGCTGTCGGTACATGGGTGTGGCCGTGAAGAAGAATGTCGCCTTCATTAAGCAAGGGCGGATTTTTTGTGTTGTAATTGTGTCCATGGGTTATGAAAATAAGCTTACTTTCGTGGTAAAGAAGGGCATAGTCGGCAAGGATGGGAAACTCTAATACCATCTGGTCAACCTCAGTATCGCAGTTACCCTTTACGCACATAAGCTTTTCTTTCATGTTATTTAAAAGCTCTATTACCTTTTTGGGGTTATAGCCTTCTGGAAGGTCGTTTCTTGGACCGTGATATAAAATGTCACCTAAAAGTATAAGCTTATCGGGCTTTTCTTCATTAAAGCGGCAGAGCAGTTTTTCAAGATAGTATGCCGAGCCGTGGATATCCGATGCAATCATTAATTTCATAAAAGTCAACTCCTTTAAATAAATTTTACCACAGCATTTTCCTTTTGTCAAAAGGAAAAGCTTATTGACTGTAAACCTTAATTGTGGTATATTTATTTTGCAATCAATTTTACGAGGTGATTATATTGAAAAAATATGTTTTACCCGAGGGCGGAAATTTTTATAAAGCAAATCTTCACTGCCATACCGTTATGTCAGATGGTAAGAAAACGGCAGAAGAAGTGAAGGAGCTTTACATGGAAAAAGGCTATTCTGTTGTGGCATACACAGACCACGATATTATGGTAACACACGATGAACTGACGGACGATAAATTTCTGGCACTCCACGGCTTTGAAATGGAGGTTAATCCCCCGGCAACCGAGGGCAATCCCTATGAAAAAACCTGCCATATATGCTATATCGGAATTGATAAGGACAACATTACCCAGCCTATGTGGCATAAAAGCAAGTACCGTTTCGGAAATGCACCGAAGTATGAGCACCTTGTTAAAATTGATGAGTCAGAGCCTGATTTTGAGAGAGAATACACTCCCGAATGCATCTCGGAAATGATGAAAATCGGCAGAGAAAAAGGTTTTTTCGTAACCTACAACCATCCCACCTGGTCAATGGAAAATTACAATGATTACATCCGCTATGACGGAATGCACGCCTTTGAAATAATGAACGGTTGCCTGGCTTTCGGATGGGATGAGTACAATTCCCACGAATATGATGATTTTTTAAGGGGAGGAAAGAGGATATTCTGTATAGGTGCCGACGATAACCATAACTATGCCGCGCCTGATTCTCACTTTTTCGATTCATTTCACGCTTTTACAATGATAAAGGCAGATAATTTAGAATATAACACCATTACAAAGGCGTTAGTTGACGGAAACTTCTACGCCTCCGAAGGTCCCGAAATTCACGAGCTCTACTGGGAAAACGGAGAGGTACATATAAAATGCTCTCCGGCGGATAGAGTTTACTGTACCTTCGGCATAAGAAGGGCGGGGGTTATCTACCGTTCCGAGGAAGCACCTGTTACAAGCGCAACCTTCCCGATTCCCGAAGAGGCGGTTTATTTCCGCTTTACCGTGGTTGACGAGCGGGGAAGAAGAGCTTTTTCAAACGGCTATTTTATTGACGAAATGCCAAAAGGTAAATAAAAAATCACTCCGCTTTTAGCGGAGCGATTAAAATAAATTACTGAGCGTTTAATTTATCTCTTATTTCCTTGAGAACGGAAAGCTCGGTTTCAGCAGGCTCTGCAGGAGCTTCTGCTACTTCTTCTTCTTTCTTTTTGAGAGCTTCCAGCTTCTTCTGAACATTCATCATAACTCTGATTACACAGAAAATGGAAAGTGCAATAATTAAAAAGTCGATTATGTTCTGAAGGAAGGAACCGTATTTAATTGCAAGCTCGGTAACTGCAACTTCGCCTGCTTCATTAAGCACTTCAGGTCTTAAAACAGCCTTTAAGTCCACAAGGGAAACCGTTCCTGTTGCAAGGCTGATTAAGGGAGTGATAATGTCGTTAACAAGGGATGTTACGATTTTACCGAAGGCACCGCCTACTACAACGCCGACAGCCATGTCAACGATGTTGCCTCTCATGATAAAGGCCTTGAAGTCATTTACAAAATTTTTCATTATTTTACCCTCTTTCGTATATTTATGGTACAAAAAACATTTTACCATATAATATAAAATAAATCAACAAAAAAATGCAAAGGAGTAGACAAAAATGGACTGGAAAACATTATTTAATTCAATTGTTGCATTCTGCACAACGGCAGGAATAAAGATTGTAATTGCACTCATTATTCTTATTGTGGGCTTTAAGCTTATCAAATGGTGCACAAAAATCTTTAGCAGGGAAGATAAATTAGCACATATCGATGCCAGCATAAAAAGCTTTCTTGCAAGCTTTCTGAACATTGCGTTAAAGATTGTACTTTTAATTACAGTTGCGGGATATCTCGGACTTCCCATGACATCGGTAATTACCGTGCTTGGCTCTGCGGCTGTTGCTGTCGGTCTGTCTCTTCAGGGAAGCTTGTCAAATCTTGCCGGCGGAATTATGATAGTTATCTTCAAGCCCTTTTCTGTAGGGGACTATATTGATACCGGCAGTCTGTCGGGAACGGTTACAGATATCGGTATATTCTACACAAAGCTCAAAACTCCCGATATGAAAACGGTTATCCTCCCGAATGGCGGACTTTCAAACCAGAATCTTACAAACTATTCCGATACAGATAAGCGCCGTGTGGATCTTGAAATAGGAGTAGGATACGGCAGCGATCCTGAAAAGGTTAAAAAGGTACTTACAGATATTGCTCTTTCTTTTGAAAATGTGGATAAGGACCCCGCTCCTTTTGTGGGAATCAAGGGCTACGGCGACAGTGCAGTTAATTTTACTCTTCGTGTGTGGTGCGATGCCGGGGAATACTGGGATGTATATTTCGCAATCAATGAAGCAATTATAAAGAAATTCAGAGAAGAAAATATCGAAATTCCATTCCCGCAGATGGATGTTCATATGAAATAAGACGAAAACAGCCCTGAAAAGGGCTGTTTTTTTATGTTTTTTAATAAATTTTCAAAAAAATTGCAAAAAACACTTTACAACTTTAGCTTGATGAAGTATAATAGAGGCATTGATGGGCACTGCCCGAAAAGAAAGGATGTATAAACATGAAAAAATTATTGGCACTTATGATGGCACTCGTAATGGTTTTTGCTTTGGCAGCTTGTACTGAGGAAGCTCCCACAGAGGAAGTAGCTGAGGAAGCTGCAATTGAAGAAATTGCAGACGGTGCTCTTACAATCGGTTACACAATTTACGAACCCATGAACTATTTCGACGGCGAAGTATTCACAGGCTTTGATACAGAGTTCGCAGAAGCTGTATGCGCAAAGCTCGGTGTAGAAGCAGATTTCGTTGAAATCAACTGGGATACAAAGTTCGTTACTCTTGACGCAGGTCAGATCGACTGTATCTGGAATGGTATGACAATTTCTGAAGAAGTTAAGGCTAACTGCTCTGTTTCCAAGGCATATGTTAAGAACGCTCAGGTAGTTGTTATGAAGAAGGACGCTATCGAAAATTATGCAGACGTTGAAAGCCTTAAGGGCCTTAAGTTTGCTGCAGAAGCAGGTAGCGCAGGTGAAACAGCTATAAAGGAAGCAGGTCTTGACGAGAACTATGCTCCCGTTGCAGCTCAGACAGATGCTCTTGTTGCAGTTATGGGCGGTCAGGCAGATGCTTGCGTAATCGATATCACAATGGCTAAGGCTATGACAGCTGAAGGAACAAGCTTTGCAGAACTCGGTTACTCTCTTGAACTTACAACAGAAGAATATGGTATAGGCTTCAAGCTTGATTCTGCTCTTACAGCAGAGGTTGATGCTGCAATCGATGCACTCAAGGCTGACGGAACACTTGATGCACTTGCTGAAAAATACGCTCTTAACCTTGCTCTTTAATAGTTAATTACATAAAGTAAGTAAAAGGCAGAGTCAATCTGCCTTTTACTTAGTTATAAAATAAAAGTAAAGGCATTGATATTATGTTTGTTACAGTAACTATGAGCCTTCTTGAAGGCCTGGCAACAACCCTTAAAATTTTCGGGCTTACACTCCTTATGGCGTTGCCTCTGGGACTTATAATATCCTTTGGCTCAATGAGCAAAATAGGGATTATAAAGTGGCCCGTTAAGACCTTTATATGGATAATCAGAGGAACACCTCTGATGCTTCAGCTTTTTGTATTCGCTTTCGGCCCCGGTCTTATGTTCGGGATTAAGGGAATGGATTTGTTTTTAGCGGTAATGATTGCTTTCGTAATCAACTACGCCTGCTATTTCTCGGAAATATTCCGAGGCGGTATCGAATCAATTCCGAAGGGGCAGTATGAAGCGGGAGCGGTACTTGGTCTTACCAAGACGCAGGTATTCTTCAAAATCGTGCTTATGCAGGTTGTAAAACATATTCTTCCTCCCATGAGCAACGAATTTTTAACACTCGTTAAGGATACAGCCCTTGCCAATACTATCATGATTTATGAAATTACATGGAATGCAAGGCGCATTATGAACAGTGAACATATTATATGGCCCTTGTTCTATTCCGGTGCGTTCTATCTTGCGGTGTGCGGAATTCTTACGCTTGTATTCGGCTTTATTGAAAAGAAGCTTGACTATTATAAGGGGTGAAAAAGATGCTTGAAGTAAAAAATATCAAAAAAAGCTTCGGTAAAACAGAAGTCTTGAAGGGCATCAGCTTTTCCCTTGAAAAAGGTGAGGTTTTATCCATCATCGGCTCATCCGGAAGCGGTAAAACCACACTTTTAAGATGTCTTAACTTCCTTGAATTTGCGGAAGAAGGAAGCATACTTATAAACGGAGAGGAACTTTACTCCGGTGAGATGAGGAAAAACATCAAGGAAGCTGAACTTCGCGAAAAGAGACTTCGCTTCGGCATGGTTTTTCAGAATTTCAACCTTTTTCCGCAGTATAACGTTCTTGAAAATGTAATGCTTGCGCCAAAGCTTTTGAAAAAAGGAACTGATGAGGAAATAAAGAGTAAAGCTCTTACATTAATTGACAGAGTTGGGCTTTCCGATAAAATTGAAAACTATCCCTGCCAGCTTTCCGGCGGTCAGCAGCAGCGTGTTGCAATAGCAAGAGCACTTTGCATGAATCCCGATATTCTCTGCTTTGACGAGCCTACAAGCGCCCTTGATCCGGAACTTACCGGGGAGGTATTAAAGGTTATAAAGGGACTTAAGGATTCTGACAGTACCATGATTGTGGTAACCCACGAAATGGAATTTGCAAAAAACGTTTCGGATAAGGTGATTTTTATGGCGGACGGAGTAATTGAAGAAGTGGGTACTCCGGAAGAGGTGTTTGATCATCCGAAGAGTGAAAAGACCAGGGCTTTCTTAAATAAATCTCTGGAAAGCTTTTAGAGGTGATTTTCTTGAAAGAAAATAAAATTACCGATGAAATGATAAATGAGCTTTTTGCCGTAATTACCAAGGTTGAAAAAGTTGACGAATGCATGGATCTTTTTGAAGATTTATGCACAAAGCAGGAAATTGAAAAAATGGCACAGAGAATCCGTGCAGCCAAGCTTTTAATGAAGGATAAAACTTATAATCAGGTGATTGAAGAAACAGATATTTCCTCGGCAACTTTAAGCAGAGTGTCAAAGGCTCTGCGCTATGGAAAAGGCTATAAAAAGTTTGTAAACAAATAAAAATATGCTGCTATTATGGCAGCATATTTTTATTTTGCAAAACAGTTGACAAAAAGAAAAAAGGGTGCTATAATATCTAAAATAAATAAAACCGTTGAGGCAGAAAAAAGACAGAACGGGCTTTTTAAGCGAGCGGATTACGGTGTGAGTTCCGCAAAGTCCCCTGGGTAATATGGGCTGCCATAGGGCAGCGTTAAATGCGCTGACGTAAGACTCGCGTAAGAAGTCGGGGATATGTTGGTATCCTTAAAAGTGCACGGAAGACCGTGAATTCAAGGTGGCACCGCGGATAGTTTATTCGTCCTTGACAGTTTACTGTCAGGGATTTTTTATTTGGAGGCTATTTATGTTTATTCTTACAAAGCGATGGCGAAAGTTAAAATGAAAACAGAAAATAACTAGGATTTATATATAAAGGAGTAATTAAAATGAAATTAAACGGCGTAGATTTTGATACATATTTTAACAATTATCCCGATAAAAACGGCTATTTCGGTAAATACGGCGGCGTTTTTGTAGAGGACAAATTAAAGGCTGCAATGGCTGAAATTACAGAAGCATATTTCTCCATCTGCCAGTCGAGAAAATTCATTGCAGAACTCAGAAGAATAAGAAAAGAATTTCAGGGTCGTCCTACACCCATTTCGCATCTTGAAAGGCTTTCCGAT
>JAZSAR010000192.1:0-14262 GCA_045601965.1 Clostridia bacterium | reverse complement strand
TTAATTAAACAAACTCTTTACAAAACCGTATTTTTATTGTATAATATTATAGAACTATAATGATTATATATTTTAAGGTGTGATTTTTTTGGAAATAAATATTAAACAAGTAGTGCTCATAGTTCTCAAAAAACTCCCTGTAATTATATCCTGCGCTTTAATATTAGGTATAATTTCCTTTTTCTATACAAAGTTCATGATTACACCGCTTTATACTTCATCTGCCATGCTTTCCATTCAGGCCAGTGAAAACAGAGAAGACTATAAATCGGTAACAACCGCCGACTATACCGTTTCGGTAGAACTCGTTTCCACAATTACGGAGCTCATCAAAAACGAAGCCTGTTTGAACATTGTGGGTGAAATAACAGGTCTTAACAAATTCTATAGTCTCGGTCAGCTTAAGAGCATGGTATCGATATCTTCAAAAGAGACAGAAAACTTCTACATTTCCATATCTTGTCCTTACCCCGAGCATTCTCTGATACTGGCAAATGCATTTGCCGATGTTTTATCTGACTCTTCGTTTGTACGCGGAAATATCGTAAATGCTGACGACAAGGATCCCAACCGCGGATATATAAAGAAGATACTTAAAGCGGGAACTGTAACATTAATTTCAGGAGCAAAAGATGTGCCTGTCCGCCCCTCTTCTCCCAACATTCTGAGGAATACAATCATCGGAATACTCATAGGCGGCTTTATTGCAGCTTTATTCTATATAATAAAGGATATATGTTCTTCAAAGGTTTTGACGGAAGAAGATATCGAAAATCTGATTCCCGATCTTTATTCTCTCGGTGCAATTCCGCTCATCAGCCACAGCAAAGGAAGTGAACAGCGATGATTAACAAATTAAAAAACAACAAAAAGCACCGAACCGTAACTTCGGCAGTTTTGCTTCCCAACGGTGACTTCAAAGCCAGTGAATCATATAAAGCTATAAGAACAAACATAATTCATATGCTGGCAGATATAGAAGAAAAAACCATTTTGATCACCAGCCCCTATGCAGGCGCCGGAAAAACCACAACTTGCGCAAATCTGGCTATTACATTTTCCCAGCTCGGCAAAAAAGTTCTCATAATCGATGCCGATATGCGTAAACCCACTATGCACAAGCTTTTTTCTCTGCATCTTTCCTCAGGTTTATCTGATTTCCTTTCAGGAAAAAATGAGTATAAGATACAGAAAACAGGTCACGAAGGACTTTTTATCCTGACAGCAGGCTCTATTCCGGCAAACCCATCTGAACTTCTTCATTCTCCTAAGTTTGCACAGCTGCTTAAGGAGTTTTCAAAAGAATATGATTTTGTATTCGTAGATGCTCCGCCTGTTGATGCTGTAACCGATGCTGTAGTTATCAGCCAGAATGTCAGCGGAACGCTTCTTGTCATCCGTCAGAATTCAACGGAAAAAGAAGCTCTTGTACGAACGGTATCCTCTCTCAAAAAGGTTAATGCAAATATTTTAGGTTACATATTAAACGCCGTAGATTATGAAAAATTCTCATACAGATATGGCCACTACACCGGTAAGTACGGTGCAAGATACGAAACCTATTACTATTATTCATCCCATGCCAACGAGTCTTCAGATTCAGGTAATTCCAAATAAAAATTTAAGGCTTCAGCCAACGGCTGAAGCCTTTATTTTATATTCTGAACAGCAAATCGCAGTATGTGGGATAGGGCCAGATATTTTCAGAAACGTTTGCCTCAATTTCATCGGCCACACTCCGGAGCTTTGCCATAGGCTCAACAATTTCTTCTCTGTATGCCGTTGCCTTTTGCGCAATATCACCCTCCATAGCAGTTACTCTTTCAAGGGCTTTTTCCAGAAAATCAACCTTTTCGTACAATTCATCCGTAAGTCGGGAAAGCTTTTTCACAAGGCCTATTTCTGTTTTACAGGAGATTCCTACAATAAGTCTCTTCTTTTCAAGAGCGCCTTCTGAAAGCTTGGCGGTATATTTTGTAACCGCAGGAAGAACTTCCTTTCTTACCATATCAATCATGGTAAGAGCTTCAATATTGACGGTTTTACAGTAGTTTTCAAGAATAATCTCGCAGCGGGAGGTAATTTCCCTCTCCGTATAAATGTTGTGCTTTGTGAAGAGTGCAACATTTTTTTCATCGGCAAAATGAGGAATTGCTTCGGGCGTTGAAGGATAATTACTTAAGCCTCTATTCTTCGCCTCTTTTTTCCATTCCTCGGAATAGTTGTTGCCGTTGAAGATAATCCTTCTGTGTTCTCTGTATGTACGGCGGATAATTCTTCTTACCGCCCGTCCGAAATCGTCATCCTCGCTTGCTTCAAGCTCATCCGCAAACTGCTCAAGCTCCTCTGCCACAATGGTGTTAAGTATAGTGTTGGGGCCTGCAATGGAGAAGGATGAGCCGGGCATTCTGAATTCGAATTTATTTCCCGTAAAAGCAAAGGGACTGGTTCTGTTTCTGTCTGTCGTATCCTTCTGGAAGGTGGGAAGCACATGAACGCCGACTTCCATATTCATCTTTGCCTCTTCGTCGTATTCGGCATGCTTTTCGATGGATTCAAGAATTCCGAGCAGCTGATCTCCAAGGAACATGGAAACTATGGCAGGAGGTGCTTCCGCCGCACCGAGACGGTGGTCGTTACCTGCACTTGCAACTGTTATACGAAGAAGATCCTGATACTCGTCAACAGCCTTTATAACAGCACTTAAGATAAGTAAAAATCTAAGGTTAGTCTGCGGGAGCTTACCGGGCTCAAGAAGATTTACACCGGTGTCCGTAGAAATTGACCAGTTATTATGCTTACCGCTTCCGTTTACGCCAAGGAAGGGCTTTTCGTGAAGAAGGCATACAAGATTATGCTTTGCAGCAGTCTTCTTCATAACCTCCATTGTAATCTGATTGTGGTCGGTTGCAAGGTTAACATCCGAATAGATGGGTGCAAGCTCGTGCTGAGCGGGTGCAGCCTCGTTATGTTCAGTCTTAGCAAGCACGCCAAGCTTCCAGAGCTCTTCGTCAAGCTCCTTCATAAAAGCCGCAACCCTGGGCTTTATTGCGCCGAAATAGTGGTCATCCATTTCCTGTCCCTTGGGAGGCTTTGCACCAAGAATTGTACGCCCCGTATACATTAAATCCTTACGTTTTTCGTAAAGATCCTTGTCAATAAGGAAGTATTCCTGCTCGGGGCCGACTGTTACTCTTACGTTTTTCGCAGTAGTATCTCCGAATAAGCGGACAATTCGCATCGCCTGCTTGTTTATTTCCTCAACGGAGCGCAAAAGAGGAGTCTTTTTATCAAGAGCCTCACCGCCGTAGGAATAAAAGGCTGTGGGTATGCAAAGAGTATTATCCTTTATGAAGGCATAGGACGTGGGATCCCACGAGGTATAACCTCTCGCCTCAAATGTTGCTCTTATACCACCGGAGGGAAAGCTCGATGCATCAGGCTCACCCTTTATAAGCTCTTTACCCGAAAATTCCATAATGATTTCATCATGTCCCTTGGGTGTAATAAAGCTGTCGTGTTTTTCCGCAGTTACTCCCGTCAGAGGCTGAAACCAATGAGTGTAATGTGTCGCTCCTTTTTCCAGAGCCCATTCCTTCATTGCGCTTGCGACTACGCTGGCAATTTCAAAAGTAAGGGCATCCCCGTCTTCTATGGATTTTTTGAGTTTATTATATGTATCCTCCGGAAGTCTTTCCTTCATAACTCTGTCGTTAAAAACTAAACTTCCGAAAATTTCAGGAATGTTCATCAAACCAATCCTTCCTTATAGCTCTTATTCATTTACGCCCGGCTTATTCCGGATTAACGCTTCAAGCTCGTCAATAAATGAGCTTACATCCTGGAATCTTCTGTACACCGATGCAAAGCGAACATAAGCGATGTCATTAACGTCTTTAAGCTTTTCCATAACAAGCTCGCCAATTTGTCTTGATGTAATTTCCTTGGTCATGGAGTTGTAAATTTCAACTTCGATATCTTCGGCTATTTTCTCTGCTTCCTTCACAGTTACCTCGGTTTTATCGCAGGCACGAAGGATACCTGTGAGGATTTTCTCACGAGAGAAAAGTTCTCTCTTTCCGCCGTTTTTTACCACCATTACGGGAACGTGTTCAACCTTCTCATAGGTAGTAAATCTTCTGTCGCAGGAAAGGCACACTCTCCTACGTCTTACTGTTGTATTTTCGTCTGTATCACGGGTGTCAAGAACTTTGGTTTCTTCATAACCGCAAAATGGACAAATCATTTTTTCTTCCTCCGTTATTTTATTTCTCGAAACTTGAAATTATGTCTATTCTTCCCTGATGTCTTCCTCCCTGGAATTCTGCAGCGAGCCATGAATCAACAATATCTGCTGCAAGTTCGGTTCCCGTTACTCTTCCGCCGAGGGCAATTATGTTTGCATTGTTATGTTCTTTTGTAAGTCTTGCAGAAAAAGAATCACGGACAAGTGCACATCTTATTCCGTCAAACTTGTTTGCTGCAATGGAAATTCCTATTCCTGTTCCGCAGCAAAGGATACCGCCTTCAGCTTCGCCTGACTGAACAGCCTTTGCCACCTTTTCGGCATAAACGGGATAGTCAACGCTGTCCTCTGAGTATGTACCGAAATCCTTAACCTCTATTCCCTTTTTTTCAAGGTGTTTTTTCAAAAACTCCTTGAGCTGATATCCGCCGTGGTCACAACCTAATGCTAACATTAAAATCAATCCTTTCCGTTATTTCTTTCGTTATATTCCCTCTCCGCCTGAGAGAGTCTTAAGTAGCAGGGATTAAGTTCATCGGGATTTATCCCCGCTTCATTCTGTGCAAGATTACAAAGCGTCGATGCCTTTGCCGCGCAAAGATTGGGAGGCGCGAAAAACGCAAGTTCTCCCAGTTTTTCGCTGAAGAATTCACGGAAGGGCTTAACTCCGTCGCCAACAAAAATAACAGGCTCACTTATTTCAGAAACCAACTCCTCTGCTGATATGGCGCGGGGCGCTTTTATTTCCTTAAGCTTGCCGTCTTCCCACTTATACATGGCGTTATATACCTGATTACGCCTTGCATCCATTATGGGGCAGATAATTTTATCCGCAAAGGGGAGATTTCCCGCAAGGGCTTTTAAGGTTGAAATGCCTAATACATTTTTCCCGCATCCGTAGGCAAGGGTTTTTGCCACCGTAACCCCTATTCTGAGTCCCGAAAAAGAACCGGGGCCTTCCGTTACCGCAAAAAGATCAATATCCGAAATTTTAAGCCCCGCTTTTTTAAGGGCGCTTTCCGCCATAGGAAGGAGCGTAACCGAATGCGTAAGCCCGTTTTGCGAAAACTCCTCCGATTTTAATACACCGTCAGCCATTACTGCGGCACTTGCCGCAACGGCGGAGGATTCTATTGCAAGTATATTCAATTTTCCTTCACCTCAATTACACGGGTATTATCATCTTCCCCGTAGGTTATATGTATCCGGACAGCATCTTCCGGCATCAGATCGAGAAAAGCATCGGGCCACTCAATCACCCTTACCGTGTTTTCGGAAAAATACTCCTCAAATCCGATATCGAAAAGTTCTTCCTCACTTTCAATCCTGTAAAGGTCAAAGTGATATACCTTTTTATCTCCCGAATATTCGTGAACAAGTGTAAACGTGGGGCTTGATACACGTACAGATGAGCCATAGCCCCTTGCAAGTCCCCTTGTAAAAGCTGTTTTCCCTGCCCCCAAATTCCCGAAAAGCAAGAATGTAGGACTATCCTGATATTTTTTTGCTAATTCCTCTGCAAAGCGTTCTGTTTCCGCTTCGCCCTTTGAAATAAATTTCATTTTCACCATTCCTATAAAAATACCTATACTATTTTATTATAGCATAGGTTATATTTTTTTTCAATAGAATATATGAAAAAAATCGTCTGCTATATAGACGATTTTTTCAACTATTCATAAAAAATTCAAGCTTATCCCTTGCCTTTTTCTCAATGCGGGAAACCTGAACCTGACTTATACCCATAAAAGAAGCTATCGCCCCTTGAGTCATACTTCTGAAATAGCGCATAAGTATGACACTCTTTTCCTTTTTCGAAAGAGACGAAAGTCCCTCTTTAATTGCCATTTTAAGGAGCATTTCCTCTTCCGGAGAGCCTTTGTCCGAAAGTTTATCAAGAAGCATTTCCCCGCTTCCCGCATCAGTTTCCTCGTATATACTTTTTATTCCGCTTGATGCCTCAAGCGCCAGAATCAACCTATCCTCTTCCACCGAAAGGCGGGCGGCAAGTTCCTTTATCGTCGGGCTTTTTTCATTTTCCGCTTCCATTTTTGCCTTTTCCGCCATGGCACGGGCAGAGAGCTCCTTAAGCCCCCGACTTACCTTTACAGGGCCGTCATCCCTTAAAAACTTACGTATTTCCCCCATAATAAGAGGCACGGCATAGGTGGAAAACTGAACGTCATAGTCATAAGAAAAGCGGTCAACTGCTTTTATGAGTCCCACCGCGCCAATCTGGCACAAATCCTCAAAATCATAACCTCTTCCCGTAAACCTTAAAGCTATGCTATGTACAAGCCCCATATTGTTGCAGATAAGCTCGTCCCTGGCTTTGGCATCTCCCTCGCTTTTCATTCTTAAGAGTCTTTCATTTTCCGTCATAGCTTTTTAACCATAACCACCTTCGTGCCCTCCATGGGCTTCGAGTAAACCTCCACGGAATCCATAAAGTTTTCCATCACGGTAAATCCCATACCGCTTCGCTCATGCTCGGGCTTAGTGGTAAAAAGAGGCGTCCTTGCCATAGCGATGTCGGATATTCCCCTGCCTTTATCTTCTACCGTTATAGTAACAAGCCTTCCTGTCCATCCACAGCTTAACGTAACATAGCCCGTCACTCCTTCATAGCCATGTACTATAGCGTTTGTGACAGCTTCCGACACCGCCGTCTTTATTTCCGCAACCGCATCAATGGTGGGGTCGAGCTGAGAAACAAACGCCGAAACCGCCATTCTCGCAAAGCCTTCATTTGCCGTTTTGCTTAAAAAATCAAGCCGCATAAAGTTATCCAATTTCTTCACCTCTTATCCTAAGTATTGCATCCTCAACGTTTTTATAAATAGGAATTATCTTATCTACCGATGCCATGCGAAGAATTTTTTCAACATAGCTTTTGGCTCCTGCCACTGATGCCGTACCGCCAAGCGCCGTAACATTTTTATAGCGCCCTATAATTATCCCGATGCCTGAGCTGTCCATAAAATCCAGCTTCGACAAATCAAAAATCAGGTTGTTTGCCCCGTCCATAATCTTTTTGTCAAGATTAATCCTCAAATTTACCGCACTGTGCTGATCAAGTTCCCCCGTAAGGTGCACAATCAGCGCCCCTTTTGTTTCCGTGTAAGTGTCTTTCAAAAAAATCACCCTTTCTTTTGTATTGCATATTCCAAATTCTGCCTTTCTTATCCGTTTCCTTTGGCTTTCTTTGTCGGAAATTGACAGCCGTTTTACAAAAAAACAAAAAAAGACGGAAAGCTTTACGCTTTCCGTCTTTCTTCTTCAATTTATCTCTTTATTTTCAAGGTTACGATTTCAAAGTTCGAAACAGGAACCTTAACGCTTCTGCCAGATACTTCAAGCCTAGTCTCTTCGTTTTCCATAAGGTCGGCAATATATGCTTCCTTTATATCAAAGCCGAAGGTGATGTTTGCCCTGGTATCCATATTGTAAGCGTCATAAAGTCTTACGATTAAGTCATCGGAGTCTTCTGCCTTCTTGACAGTTTCAATAATTACATTCTTTTTGTCTGAGGAAACGAAGGAATATTCTTCTCCCATATCTCCTTCGTGAGCTTTTGTTTCCACAAAGAGAAGGGGATTATTAAGCTTATAAGCCTCCTCTATTGTTCCGCCCTCGCGGAAGGAACCCTCGTGGGGATAGATTGAATAGGTAAACTTATGCTCGCCGATATCCGCTTTGGGATCGGGGAAGCTGGGCGCCTTAAGAAGAGTAAGACCGATATCGCTTCCCTCAGCGTAGTATCCGTACTTACAGTCGTTAAGTAAGCTTACGCCATAGCCTGCATCGGAAACGTCAACCCACTTATGTCCCATAACCTCAAACTTGGAATAATCCCAAGTGGTGTTGGAGTGAGTCGCTCTTTCCACGTGGCCGAACTGAATTTCATAGGTTGCCTTGTCTGTTTTTACATTCATGGGGAAGTAAACTCTTAACAGGTTGTGATCCTCGTTCCATGAAACCTCAGTTTCAAAGTCAACTCTCGCAACATCATCATAAAGAACGATTTTCTGTCTGATTTCGCTCTTTTCAAGGGTACGCTTTACGATAAAGCCTGCACCCACACCATCGCTGAAGATTTCAATTTCCGCAGGAACGGTGATTTCATACTTCTTGTAAAGTGATTCTTTGTCAATGTTCCACGCATCGTGAATGGGAGGTCTGTCCTCGTGATAGCAGAATACGTTGCCCTTTTCACCCGAACGGAAAATTTCCTTATCCGCTCTCTTGTCATAAAGGCTTTCGATGTTTCCGCAGTCATCCAATTTAAGAACGAAATAGCGGTTTTCCGCAGTTTTACCGGATACCTTAACTTCCGTCTTCTTAGCTTTGGGAACTAATGCCTTAAAGCCGAATGCAGGAATATTTTCAACGTGGCATTTTTCGCCGTTGTAAGTAACAAAGCCGTCAGATTCAAAGCCGTTGGGGTTGTATACAACAAGCCCGTCCTTTGTTTCCATTTTTTCCGCCACGGATGAAAGCTTTGCCTTTTCGATTTCGCCTCCCTCGGATAAAATCTCTTCGTACATCTTATCCGTATCGTCGTAAACTTCTCTTATGGAGCTTCCGGGAATTACGTCGTGGAACTGATTAAGAAGCACGCCTTCCCAGAATTCGTCGATTTTCTCCTTGGGATAGCTTCCGCCAAGAAGCATATCAAGGGATGACAACGCTTCAAGTCTCTGAAGCAGAAATTCGCTTCTTCTGTTGTAGAGCTTGTTCTTCGCCTGGGTTGTATATGTACCTCTGTGGTTTTCAAGATAAAGCTCACCCACCCACTTTGGAACTTCGGGAAGAGCCTTGGTGCTTTCGATAAAGTTTTCCTTCACCTTTTCCATAAATTCCGTGGGATTTTGCATTTCGGTCTTCGGAATTCCGGGGATGCCCTTTTCAATTCTTCTACTCTGCTCCAGCATTTCACGGGTGGGGCCGCCGCCGCCGTCACCGTGCCCGAAGGTAATCATAACCGTGTCATTCAAGTCCTTCTGCTGATAACGCTCCCAGGTACCCAGAACCATGGAAGGAGTTACTCTTCCAACATAGGTGGTGTAAAACTGAGAGGAGCCGTGATCCTGTGCGGTTATGAAATAGGTGAACATTTCGCTGCCGTCAATACCCTTCCACCAGAAGGTGTCAAAGGGCATTTTATTATCCTCGTTCCAGCTTATTTTCGAGGTTACAAAGCTTGTAACGCCGGCTTTTTTAAGAATCTGAGGCATCGCTGCGCTGTAACCGAATACGTCGGGAAGCCAGAGAATTTTATGGTCAACTCCAAATTCGTCCTTAAAGAATTTCTTGCCGGTTGTGACCTGACGGATCATACTTTCGCCGCCGATTAAGTTACAGTCAGCCTCAACCCACATTGCGCCTTCGCTTTCCCAGCGGCCTTCCTTTATTGCCTCTTTAACACGCTCGTAGGTATGGGGGTCTTCTTCCTTAAGATATTTATAAAGCTGAGCCTGGCTTGACATAAACTTGAATTCGGGATACTGATTCATCAGCGAAAGTACGTTTGCAAAGCTTCGCTGAGTTTTTTCCCTGGTCTGTGCATAAGTCCACTGCCACGCCACGTCGATATGGGTGTGACCGATTAATGCAACCTTTTCGCAAAGGGTGTTGTCCTCACCGCAGACCTTTCCGTAAAACTCGGTCTCCAAAAACTCGTCGGCTTTTCTTATGCTGTCGTAAAAAGCCTCGCTTCCAATATTGCGCATATCAATCATGAGGCACGCCTCTTCAAGATATTTCATAATAAGCATACTTCTGTCGCTGTCTTCTAAAAAGCACTCACTTGCATCATAGGGCACACTCAAGTCATAATAAAGCTTTTCAATTAAAGTATCAAGATACTGTACTCCCGCATTGAAATCATAAGCGGGGCAGTCATTCATTCCTGTGTAGAAATAAATGTAAGCATCGTATTCCTTTGAAAACTCCAGAGGATATTCGGTGTGGTTTATATCAAGTCCCGACACAAGGTGACCGTCAAGATACAGCATACCCTGGGGATTTAATGCATCCCAGGTGCCGATGTTTGAGGTTCTCACCCTTAAATAGGGCTTGTGATGTGGGTATTTTTCCGCAGAGTCCGTCTTGAATTTAAAGTGTATCCAGGAGTGGTTGTCCTTTCCGCCGGGGATTTTTCCCGAAAGCGGAACAAAACGCTCATCACCGTAAGGAACATCTGAATTTTTCTTATATTCACATGAAAAAAATTCAATGTCGCTTATGTAATTGACAACGCCCTGCATCCAGGTTTTAGCAAGCTTTATTGTCTGATAAACATTCAGTTTATACTTGTTAAATAACATATTATCACCTCTTTTTTCAGTATACTAAAAAAAAATATATAAGTCAATATATTGACTTATATTTTCTTGTGTGATATCATAACAGTAGATTAGTTAATATGTTAATTAAAGGAGGATTATTTATGTGGAAATGCCCCGTCTGCGGTCAGAAAAACAGAATTGATACCTGCACAAAGTGCGGTACTGAAAAAAGCTCTTCCCCGAAAGGCTCAATTTCTTCGCTTAATTTCATCATTATGGCGATTTTGTCCATTGCAATCATCATCGGCATTTTCTTTGCCGTTGACACTGCGATAGATTATAAAAAAAGACATGAATCATATAATGCTCAGCAGGAAGAAATAACCGAGGAGCCCGATGTTGCTCCCGTAATCGAACAGACAGCAGAATAAAAATTCATTCAGACACCCTTAAGTCTTTGTAATTTTATATAATTATTAAAATTACTAAAAGGAATGATTTTTTATGGAAAATACAAACAAATACAGAATTCTCGAAATATTTTTCAGAGCCCTCCGTGGTGAGGATATATCCGTGCATAAGCTTGCGGATGAATATGGTGTTTCAAACAAAAGTGTAAGCAGAAGCATAGGAGAGCTCAAAAACTTTCTTGCCGATAATCGTGAGCTTGTGGGAAATACCGAGCTTTCATACTCTTACAAAGACAAATGCTACCGTCTTTTTATGGACGATTTTTTAAGCAGTAAAGAGCTCTTTGCCCTTGTAGAAGTTATGATTGGTGCAAGGGCTTTTTCGCCTGAAGAACTACTCCTGCTCACATCAAAACTGAAGCGTTTTACCACTCCCAATGACAAAGAAAAGCTCGAAGAATTAATCCGCAAGGAGATATATCACTATCCCGCCGTAAAGCACGACTGCGAAAGTGTTCAGAATAATCTGTGGCAGCTTATTAACTGCATCACGGAGAAAAAAGAAATTTCCATTGATTATTATAAAATGGACAGAAGCTTTGTAACACACAGGCTTTTTCCCTTGTCGGTTATGTTTTCTGACTATTATTTTTATTTAATTGCGGTAAAATCCGATGGGGATATAAATAAGCCATTGTATTTCAGAATTGACAGAATAAAGCAGATAACAGAGCACAGAAAAAGAGATTCTGTCAATATTCCGGAATTTGATGAAGGAATTTTGAGAAAACGAAGTCTTTTTATGTGGCCGGGTCCTATTCGCACAATCCGCTTCGAATTTTCAGGTCCCTCCGTGCAGGCTGTCCTGGACAAGCTTCCGACAGCTAAAATCATTGAGCGGCTTGGCAAAAACAAGTACCTCATTGAAGCAGAAACCTACGGTGACGGCATTAAAATGTGGTTACTCAGCCAACATTCCTGGGTAAAAGTTGTAGCCCCCGATGATTTTGTAGCTGAAATAAAAGAGGAACTAGAAACCATGCTGAAAATGTATTAAAAAAATAAGAGGTGTGCTTCGCCACACCTCTTATTTTTCATATAATTCAATTGAATCTTTTCCGTCGGTTTCAGAAAGGAGCACCTTTATTATCTCCGACTTTGAAGTAGGTATATTTTTTCCCACAAAATCGGGACGGATGGGGAGCTCCCTGTGCCCGCGGTCAACAATTGCCGCAAGCTTTATCTTTTCCGCCCTTCCCATTTTAAGAAGCGCAGAAAGTGCCGCCCGCACCGTTCTTCCCGTACAGATAACGTCATCCGTTAAGATAATTTCCTTGCCCTCGGTATCAAATCCGATGTCGGTTGCGGAAATTTTCGGCTCCGTCAAAGCGTTTTCCTTAAGGTCGTCACGGTAGGAAGTGATGTCCAAAATTCCCACAGGAACCTTTATACCCTCAATTTTTTCAATGCACTCACTTAATCTCTCCGCAAAGGGCACACCCCTTGTCTTTATGCCCACAAGGCAAAGCTTTCCGGGATTTTCAGTATTTTCTAAAATTTCGTGAGCGATTCTTTTTATACTGCGGTTTAATGTATCCGCATCATATAATACAGATTTAAATTTCATATAAAATACAAAAAGGGGCTCCGAAAGGAGCCCCTTTATTTACTCCTTATTCCTGCTCTTTTGCGTTTTTAAGCATAAGATTTGTAAGTATACCAAGGATAAGAGCTGTTGCGATATTTGTAATTGTAACTGCGCCGAAGTTAAGTGTAAGACCGCCGATACCTGCGATTAAAATTATGCTTACTACGAAAAGGTTCTTGTTCTGCTCAAGGTCAACCTTCTGGATCATCTTAAGACCGGAAACTGCGATGAAACCGTAAAGTGCGATACATACGCCGCCCATTACGCAGGGAGGAATAGAATCAACAATTACAACGAAGGGATTGATGAAGGAAATTATGATGGAAAGAACTGCTGCTGTAATAATTGTTACAACGGAAGCATTCTTTGTGATGGCTACACAGCCAACAGATTCACCGTAAGTGGTGTTGGGGCATCCGCCGAAGAATGCACCAACCATAGAACCTACACCGTCACCCAATAAGGTTCTGTGAAGACCGGGATTTTCTAAAAGATCCTGTTCAATGATTGAGCTTAAGTTCTTATGGTCTGCAATATGCTCAGCAAATACAACGAATGCAACGGGAATGTATGCAACTGCGATTGTTGCGATATAAGTTCCCGTAAGCTCGGAAAATCCGCCGAAAGCAGTTAAGAATGTAAAATCGGGAAGTGTGAAAATACCGCCGGAGATAAGTTCAGAGAAATACTCAAGTCTTATTACCTTTAAGGCATCAATTCCTGCAGCTGTTCCGATCAATGTCATGCAAAGAGCAACAACATAGCCTGCACAGATACCGATGATGAAGGGGATTAAGCGTGCCATCTTCTTACCGTATACAGAGCAGAGCATTGTAACAGCAAGTGTTACAAGACCAACTACGATGCAGGCATAGGGAGAAGAAACGATTGCACCTTCTGCATTTGCAACTTCGCCTGTCTGAAGATCGCCTACTGCATTTCCTGCAAGAGAAAGACCGATGATGGAAACTGTGGGGCCGATTACAACTGTGGGCATAAGAGTGTTAATCCACTTAACACCTGCAAACTTTACGATTATTGCAATCACAACATATACAAGACCTGCAAAAATCGCACCTATGATATGACCAAGATAGCCGAGCGCCATTGAAACTCCGCCTGCAAAAGCCGCAAACATCGAGCCGATGAATGCAAAGGAGCTACCTAAAAATACAGGGCTGTTAAACTTTGTGAAGAGTGCATAAACAAGTGTTCCTACGCCTGCACCGAAAAGTGCTGCAGAGGGCTGCATTCCGTTACCGATAATAATCGGAACAACCAGTGTTGCCGCCATAATAGCCAGAAGCTGCTGAATAGCAAAAATTATCATCTGACCGAAAGCGGGCTTGTCTTTTACGCCATAAATCATTTTCATTTTTACCGACCTCCTAAAATTTTACAAAAAAACACCTTGTCCGTCGCAAAAACAGACAAGGTGTTATAATGCTTAATCAAAAAGTCTCTTGCCGACGTCTCTGCATCGAATTAAAGATATTTTCTCCGTCATTCAGTATATCATTAATTCCACTTTTTGTAAAGACCTTTTTCGGCAAAATCCTTTTATTTTTTCACTCTGTCGATAAGACCGCCCAGTCTTGCAAGGATGGTTGCGGCTTCGGCTCTTTTTATGTTGCTTCCGGGATTAAATGTTCCTACCGCATCGTTTCC
>JAZSAR010000191.1:0-13811 GCA_045601965.1 Clostridia bacterium | reverse complement strand
AAGGACGAGAAAAACCTCTTTTTAAGACTTGTGCCCCTTCCGATAAAAAATATAGTGATGAAGGCGGTATATGACAGTGTGGGTGAAGTAACATCCTGTCTTAACCTTTCAAATTTGGGACTTGTGAAAATTCCCGATGTTATGAAAAAATACATAACCCGGATGGATTTTATTTTAGGTGTTCAGTCGGCAACTCCCAACAACTGCGGGGTTTTGTCATATGGAGATACGGTGTACATCAACTTTATAAGAAATATAAGGGAAAGTGACCTTGAAAAGCATTTTTACAGGGCACTTAAAGAGCTTGGAATAGAAGCTGTTTTAGAGAGCAACAGAAGGTGAGATTAAAATGTATTGTATTAATTGCGGCGTAAAGCTTGAAAAAAGTGAAGAAAAATGTCCCATATGCGGCACGGTTGTGTGCCATCCCGATTTTATCCCCGAAAAGGAAACGGGGCTTTTTCCAAAGGGAAGATTGCCTGAGAAAAAGCACCAATCCAAGGCGTTTAACGGAGCGGTTATTATTATGTTTTTAATTCCTGTGGTAGTTTCCTTCCTTGCGGATTTCCGCATTGACGGGCAAACTGAATGGTTTGGCTATGTTTTAGGTGCTCTTTTAATGGGTTATACAGCCTTTGCCCTTCCGTTATGGTTTGAAAAACCGAACCCTGTCATATTCACACCCTGCGTGGCGGCGGAGGCAATAGGCTATCTTTTATACATAAACTGTATGACCGGCGGCGACTGGTTTTTAAGCTTTGCTTTTCCCGTGGCAGGCGGTTTCGGTCTTATTATAACAGCGGTTGTAACCCTTCTTTACTATCTTAAAAAGGGGAAGCTTTACATCTTTGGAGGGGCTTTTATGGTGACAGGCGGATTTATTATGCTGACAGAGTTTTTTCTGACCATTACTTTTGATATAAAATTTTCGGGCTGGTCAATTTATCCTCTTACGACACTTTTAATGCTTGGCGGACTTCTTTTATATCTTGCAATAAATAAATCCGCAAGGGAAACAATGGAAAGAAAGCTTTTCTTTTAATAAAGGGGTATTTTTATGTGGTTTGTTTTAGCACTTTTATCCGCCGTTTTTGCGGCACTTACATCAATTCTTGCCAAGGTGGGAATTGACGGGGTAAACTCAAATCTTGCAACGGCAATAAGAACATTGGTTGTCCTCATAATGGCGTGGGGAATGGTGTTTCTGACAGATGCCCAGAAGGGACTTTCAGGAATCAGCACAAAAAGCTGGGTGTTTTTAATTCTTTCCGGCCTTGCAACGGGTGCTTCCTGGCTTTGCTATTACAAGGCATTGCAGATAGGCGAGGCAAGCAAGGTTGTTCCCATTGATAAAATGAGTGTGGTAATTACACTTATCCTTGCGTTTTTGTTCCTTCACGAAAAAATGACGGTAAAATCCGTGGCAGGATGCATCTTTATCGGAATCGGAACACTGCTTATGGTTTTGTAAATAAAAAAATCCGCAGCTTTGCTGCGGATTTTTCATTTCACCTTGCAGTTGTCAATAGCATAGTCAAGTAAAATGTTTATAAGCTCGTTTCTTGAGCGGTTTGTTTCGTCCGAAAGCTTGTTAAGCTTTGAAACGGTTTCTTCCTTTATGCGGATGGAAAAGGTTTTATATCCGTCTTCTCCTTTTAATGTCTTTTTATTTATAATGAGCTTGTCTTCCATAACATATCACCTCACATATATTATATATTGACAGCGGTTACGAAAATATGTTATAATCTATAACATAAAAATAACATAGGAGGCGATGATAAAACTATTGTAAAGAAAAATATTTTATGATAAAATAAAATTGAAATGTAGGGAGAAGCCTTAAGGCACTCCTTAAAAGAAAGGCGGTAATGTAATGAAAAAAGTATTAGCTCTTATAGTAATTGCTTCCGTGGTATTATCCATGATGATGGTATACGCAACGGAAACTGCGACAATTCCTTCATTTGACGTTCATTTCAATGGTAACAGGGTTGAAAGTGAAGAAAGGGAATATCCGCTTCTTTTATATAAAGATATCACATATTTTCCCATGACCTATTTTGACAGCCGTCATCTCGGAATAGAAGCACGGTGGGACGGGGAAACGAATACACTTAACATATCAAAGGAAAATATAAACTCTGTTCTTACGTCTTATAAAAGCGAAAAGAAAAATGATGTAAAAAACAGTGTGGCAATATGCAGTTTCAACATAGTCGTAAACGGGAAAAAGATAGACAATTCCAAAGAGGAATATCCGCTTTTAACCTTCCGTGACGTGACATATTTTCCCCTTACCTGGCGTTTTGCCCACGATGAATTCGGCTGGGAATACTCTTTTGACAATGAAAAAGGACTTATGATAAATTCCTCCAACCACAGAGTTAAAATGCTTGATTTATCGGCACTTGAAATGGTTGGCACTTACTCAGGTTTCACCTGTGACGGAGAATATTATTATCATCACAATTCGGCAAACGGAAATATATACAGAACACCCGTTGATGACCTTAGTAATCAGGAACTTATTCACCATATTGAAAACGGAATCCCCGCAGGACTTGGATATTCAGATGGCAAGGTATTTTTGAACTACCGCAGCGGCGGCGCAACTATGGGAACGGACGTTACATATTATATAAACAAGGATAAAACACTTACCGAGACAAAAAAACCGGGTGGTTATGGTAAGGAGGGCCTGGTTAGTTACTACCGTGCCTATGGCGATGGTGTTACGGCTGAGTTATCCTTCTTTACCGGTACATGGGAATTTTGCTACTATGTAGGGGAGGATAAAACCGAGGTTAAAATCCCCGGCATATCCTTCGGTACTCCCGGGCGACACTCATCGGACGAAGTCATCCCGCCGCAGATTGTGGGTGATAACATTTATGTAATCGGTTATAAGGGTGAAGAAGAAACAAAAATCCTGTATTCCATAAATGCTGAAAGCGGAAAAATTTCGGAAATAGAAGATAATGTTGATAATTTCTGTGCATATGACAGCGTAACAAGAGGTCAGGTGGTTATTTACACTCAGGAAGGATGCCTTGACCAATACCATGTTGATTCGGGACAGTATTTTGAAGTAAGAGAAAATTCCGGGGCTTTTGTTGATATGATACAGATTATACAGGAAGATGAAGCTTTCATTGAAAAAAGCCCGTTCTGGGGAATGTATGTTGTGACGAAGGACGATAAGGGCACGTATCTTGATGTATACGGAAATCCCAACGGAAATGTGCCGCCAAGTTTTCAGGGCAGAGAGCGACTTATGACTTTTTCATCTGATACTATCTTAAGCGTTGAGAACGGATATCTTATTATAAAGGATAATTCGGAAAATCCGAAGGTAAGGCTTGCGCTATTTGGCACATCCAACGAAGGCTATGCAACCCGCGTAAAAGCACCGTTCTTAAGTGCGGATAAGGCGACGGCAATTACCATTTTTGAAGATACGTTAATTTACAGAAATGTGGAAACAGGAGAATTTTGCAGGGTTTTATTAGAACGTTAAGGAGGTTTTATGAAAAAGCTTTTAATGCTGCTTCTTATTGCGATTGTTGTTTTTTCTGTGCAGAATATATGGGCAGAAGAAATGAACAGCGGTATACTTTGCGAAAACGTGTCATGGAATTTATCGGAAGACGGAACGCTTACCATAAAAGGAAGCGGAAGGATAGAAACGTCCTCGTATGATACTCCCTGGTACAGATATTATAAAATCGGAACTCTCCATGCAGGAGGTCCCGTTCCTCAGGCGCTTATTGACAGACCTATAAGAAATGTAATAATAGGTGAAGGAATAACATCCATTCCCGATGGTTTTTTTCAAAACTGTGAGGATATCGAAGCTGTAAAGCTTCCCGAAAGTCTTGAAAAGCTGGGAAGCTCGGCATTTTTCAGATGCACTTCGCTTACGGGGATAGCTCTGCCTGATAATTTAAGGGAAATCGGAGCACAGGCCTTTGCATATTGCCCGATTAAAGAATTAAGACTGCCTTCCGGGATTGATTCTGTCAGGGGCAGTGAATTTGCAGAAATGAGTATGCTTGAGGAAATAATTGTTCCCGCCGAAAACGAAAATTATGTTTTTGAAAACGGCAGGCTTTACAACAAAGCGAAAACGGCAATTTATTTTTACCGTATAAAAAGTGACAATGATGATGTTTATATAGAAGACGGAGTGTCACACATCGGAGACTATGTGTTCTGTTATAAAAATATGAATAAGCTTGTGCTACCTGAAAGCATTGAATCCGTTGGCGCCTGTGCTTTTAAGGGAAGCAAGGTAAACGAAGGAAACTTTCCTTCTTCCGTTAAATATCTTGGTGACAGTTGCTTTGCATACTGCACCTGGCTTACCTATGCGGATATTTCTTCGGTACGGGGTATGTCATCGGGTGTATTCAGTCAATGCATAAATCTTGAAAATGTTATAATGCCGGTAAATATCAGGGCTATCGGAGAAGAGGCATTTCACGGATGCAGTAAGCTACGGTATGTCACAATAAATCCGGGAACAACATACATAGGAAAATATGCCTTCAGAAACTGCACCGCTTTGGAGAATATCAGGTTTTCCCCAGAGCTTCAGACCATCGACTCACGGGCTTTTGAAGGGTGTACCAATCTAAAAAGTCCCGTGCTTCCCTCGTCGCTTAAGGTAATAGGCGATGCGGCATTTAACGGTTGTGCGGGCATTACATACATAAAATTGCCGAGCGGCCTAGGAAGAATAGGGAATTTTGCTTTCCAGTTTTGCACGGGACTACGCAAGCTTGTAATTCCCGAAAATGTTGTAAGTATAGGTGAAATGGCATTCTGTGCCTGCGATTCTTTGACAGAGCTGGCTTTTACAGGGCCTTATATTGATATTGAGTATGAAGAAAGCAACAAGCGTATAATGGATGCAAGATTTACATTAAATATCTATTATAACAAAGACAGCGGATGGGAAAAGGGAAGGGAATTTTATCCCGATGCAAACTGGATTGAAGGTATTCCTGAAAGCATTTATGAACCTGAGGAGTATGAAACGGCACCATCGGACGGCTCCGGAAGTCTGACAGCATATCTTCCTGCCTTTGATGTAACGATAAACGGGCAGAAAATAGATAATAGCTACAGACAATATCCGTTTTTACAGTACAGAAACATTGTATACTTTCCTATGACTTATCACGATGCAAGGTTTCTGGGCGTGGAAACCTTGTGGGACGATTATAATTATAAAATGACGGTGAATAAGGCTTCTGGCAGCGGAGTGTATAACTCTTATCTGTGGGAAAACAAAAATGATGAAGCTTACACTATAGAAAGATGCTATCATTCTCTCAGCATAAACGGAAAAGATGTTGTGGCGGTAAACGATCCTTATCCTCCCATTAAGTTCCGCGATGTGATATATTTCCCGCTGACGTGGCGCTATGCCCATGATGAATTCGGGTGGGAATACCACTTTGATAATGAAACAGGGCTTAGCATAAATTCAAAGTAAGGATATTTGCAAGATAGAAAAAATCAAGAAAGGCGGTAATGTGATGAAAAAACTTTTAATATTATTGACAGCATTTTTGCTGCTTATGACACTTAATGTTTCGATAGCGTCAGATGCAGAAATTTCAATTTCCGATGCGTCGATCCCTGAATTTACGGTAACTCTTAACGGGCAGAAGATTGAAAGCGGAAGAAGGCAGTTTCCTCTTCTTGTGTATAAGGATATAACATATTTTCCCATGACTTATCACGATTGCCGTTTTTTGGGGCTTGAAACCGCATGGGATGACGAAACAAAAACCCTTTCAATAGAAAAGAAAAATATCACCTGTGCTTACCGAGACTATGATATTGACTTTGATACCTTAAGAAACGACTATTTATCCGTCTGCAATTTCAACATAATTGTAAACGGTAAGGAAATTACCAACTCAAAGGAAGAATATCCGCTTTTAACCTTCCGTGACGTGACGTATTTTCCCCTTACCTGGCGTTTTGCCCACGATGAATTCGGCTGGGAATATTCTTTTGACAATGAAGTGGGGCTTAAGATAAATTCATCCAATCCGAAAACGGAAACAGTTAATCTTCCGAATATATCGGGCTCTGCCATTTTCGACGGAGAATACTATTATTACAACGGAAAATCGGGCGATGCGAATGTTATCTATGCGGCATTTCACGAAAGAATTGACGATGCGTATGTAATCCATCAGCTTCCCGACACCAATCTTTCAAGGTCGGCATCCTTTATAAAAAGCAGCGACGGAATTTATATCAAATATTGGGCGGGCACAAGCCCCGTTATGTCAACGCAGAAGTTTTATAAGCTTGATGCTGAAAACAGAACCGCCGAGGAGAAAAAGCCCGATTCCTATATATATTCTGCCCACGGCTATTCCGAAATTGGAGTGAGAAACGGTGATATTACGGTATTCTGCGAAAATCCCTATTTTGATTCTGCAACAAAAATCACCTATACAAAAAACGGAGAAAGCTATGAAATGCCTGATCTTCCCGGCAGGGTAAGAGTAGGATGCAGAAGCGTAAACGGAAAGTTTTACGACAGAACGCCCGAAAATGAGTGCATAAAAATATTCGGAGATAAAATATACTTTATGGCGTATGACTACGAGACAGAAGGATATGAAAGCGGAATTTACGCCATTGATACAAATAAAAATACCGTAGAAAAAATCATAGATAAGGCTGAAGGTGCCTTCCATGTTTACAGCGGATGGGTTGCGGCAATGCAGCCAAACAGCACAATGATTGTCTACGGTAATAATGGTTCTTTATACAGATACCTTGAGGTAACAGGAGTTTCAAAGCTCATATATGACGGAAGCGAAAGACCTGATATGGTGATGCTTAGTTCAAGGGGAGGGTATGATATTTATGCCTGCATGAAATCCCTTGACGGAGCAAGGACAATAGTTTTATCCTCATTCGGTGCATACGGTGACGGGCTTTCTGCGGCCAAAGAAATATTTTCAACCAATACCGGAACGTATGTTTCTTCCGGGGACCTTATAATGGCGGTTTATACAGCAGGGGAATCTCCCGATGATGAAGTTCGTTTATTTGTTCCGGGATACAATGAGATGGCGGGAGAAAATGTGGATTTCAGATGCAGCGATGCCGCTTCATGGGTATCCGTTTGCGATAACTATATGCTCTACGGGACAGACGGAAAGGTTGTAAAGGTTAATTTGGAATAACGTTTCTGATTTTAATCTGCAGAAAGGTGGTGTATTATGAAAAAATTGTTGGCAGTTTTATTAGTTGCTGTTTGTATAAGAACAATATGCGTTTCAGCGGAAAATTCTTTGGGAAATTTTGAAAAAGATTATGGAATTACAATAAAGTGGATTGAGCCTGAAACAGATTACAGAAGTGTGCAAATCAGTTCTTCGTGGCAAAACGGAGTATCAAGTGTTACAGTAACAGATAAAAAACTTCTTATGAGAAAAGGGCTTATAGATACTTCGGGAAATATAATAGCTCCGTTTATCTATGATGATGCCTATGTTTTTTCTGAGGGAAAATACTTTGTAAGTTCCGGCGGTTCAAAAATAATAATTGATGATTTCGGAAAAGCACTTTTCGATGTAAGCAAGTATGATACTGTTTCCCCTGTGACTGATGGGTATTCAATAGTTGTTTCTAATGAAAAGTATGGTATGATAGATGAAAACGGAAAAGAACTTATACCCTGTGACTATGATTATCTTGATGAGAAGTGCGATATTATAAGGGCAAGGAAAGGATTTTTGTGGTACTATTTTGACAAAAAAGGAAATCCTGTAAATGTAGAAACTTATTCTTTCGCTACAGATTCATATAATATTTGTAAAGTAAGAAAAGACGGAAAATGGGGAGTTATTGGTGATGATTTCGAGGAAATTATTCCATGTATTTATGATGATATAGAAATTTGCGATAACGATATTGTTGCTGTTTTTGACGAGGGTTGGAGATATATAAATATTCATGATGAAAGCAATTCATACTACTATGTAGGCAGTTTCCCGTATAAATTCAGCAACGGACTTGCAAGAGTATATTCGGAAGAAAAAGGAAAATACGGATATATCAACAAAAAGTGGGAGCTTGTTATACCTTTCAAATACAGCCATGCGTGGGATTTCGAGAATGGTCTGGCAAAAGTCTCGGAAGAGCCGGAAGCAGGAGAATGGTATTATATAGATAATAACGGGCAAACAAAAATCTCACCAAGAGATTATAATGTCATAGCCAATGGCGGGGTTTTTACAGGTATAAAGATAACAATTTTATATTCGGGACTTACGCCTCCGGCAACTGACAAAGCAGTTTTGGACAGCGATGGAAACAGAATTACAGAGTTTATCTATGCGGATATTCGACCATTTAATGACGGAATTGCAATAGCAACAAGAAATGGTTTGGGTAGTGGTTTGATAAATAAATATGGTACTGAAATAACGCCTTTTGGATTTTTCAGCTTAGGGTCTATAGAAAAGAATAAATACAGCTTTTCAATTCTTGATAGCAATACAGGTATTACGAGAGCCGGTATTTTAACGCTTCCAGATGATGCATCTGAAAGAAGACCTGCCGTTGAAAGACCTGTTACCGTTTACGTAAATGGTGTGGATTTGTATTTTGATACCTCACCTGCTATTATAAATGGCAGAGTGTTAGTACCAATGCGAAAAATATTTGAAACACTTGGCTGCGAAATTTCCTGGGATTCGGACACAAATACCGTAAAGGCAAATAAGGATACAATTGAAATTAAGCTAACCATTGGAGAAAATACAGCTTTAGTCAATAACGATACTGTTAGTCTTGATTCTCCGGGTGTTATTATGAATAATCGTACGCTTGTACCTATAAGATTCATTGCAGATGCACTTGATATGAATGTTGAGTGGGATGAGGATATGCGCAGAGTTTATATAACCGGCAGTGAAAAGTGATTAAAAAAGATTAAGCCCTGAATGTCAAAGCATTCAGGGCTTAATTAGGCTTATAAATCAGCGAGCAGTTCCACCGGGCAATGGTCGGAGCCGTAAATCTCCGTGTGGATTTTACTGTCGATTACAAAATCCATGGTGTCGGTTACAAAATAGTCAATTCTCCATCCTGCGTTTTTCTCCCTGGCGCTGAAGCGATAGCTCCACCAGGAATAGGTTACGGTGTCGGGATAGAGGGTGCGGAAGGTATCGTGAAAGCCCGATGCCAAAAGCTCGGAAAACTTTTCACGCTCCTCTATTGTAAAGCCGGGGTTTTTCGTGTTGGTTTTGGGATTTTTAAGGTCAATTTCCTCGTGGGCAACATTTAAGTCCCCGGTATAGACAACGTGCTTTTTCTCCTTTAATGAGGAAAGGTAGCCACGCATGGCATCCTCCCATTCCATACGGTAGGAAAGGCGCTTTAAGCCGTCCTGCGAATTGGGAGTGTAGCAGCAGACAAAGTAGAAGTCGGGAAATTCCAAAGTTATTACTCTGCCCTCGGTATCGTGCTCGGGAATCCCAAGTCCGTAGGTAACTGCCAGAGGCTCTTCCTTTGAGAAAACCGCCGTACCCGAATAGCCCTTCTTTTCGGCATAGTTAAAATATTTATGGTAGATAGGAAAGTCTAAATCCAGCTGCCCTTCCTGCATCTTTGTTTCCTGAAGACAGAAAATATCCGCATCAAGATTTAAAAAGATTTCGGAAAAGCCCTTCTGATATACGGCACGAAGACCGTTTACATTCCAGGAAATAAATTTTTTCATTGACAACACCTCGGAAATATTATACACTATATTTCATATTAAGTCAACGGAAAGGAGTTATAAAAATGCCGGAAACAGATTTATATATGCCGGTAAAAACTCTTTTTGAAAATATGGGATATTCCGTAAAGGCGGAGGTGCTTGATGCCGATGTCCTTGCGGTAAAGGACGGCGAAACCGTGGCGGTTGAGCTTAAGCTATCCTTAAATCTTGACGTAATCGTTCAGGCGGCACTGAGGCAGAAGGTGGCGGATAAGGTATATATCGCCGTACCTCCTGCAAAAAGGGCAGCCTTAAAGAAAAGACAGAATATATCCCATGTACTGCGTCGGCTTGAAATAGGCCTTATAACCGTAAGGGAGGATGAGGCGAAAATTACCTTTGAGGCAAAGGAATTTGACCGTAAGGGCGCCATAAGTCGGTCGAAAAAGACCAGGGAAAAGATGATGGACGAATTTTCCCTTCGCCACGGGGACGAAAATGTGGGCGGCACCAACGGAAAGACAATGACGGTTTACCGCGAGCGTGCCATACTGATTGCGGCACTTTCGGAAAAATACGGCGAAATAAAAATAGCCGATATTCCTTATTTAACGGGAAACCCCAGGGCAAAGTCCATAATTGAGAGCAATTACTACGGCTGGTTCAGTAAAAACGGAAAAAGCTATACAATAACGGATAAGTGCAGAAAAGAGCTTAAAAGCTACGCAAAGCTTAAAAAAACTCTGCTGAGTGAAGCGGAAGGAAAAAAGGTGAAATAAATGCCTAAATTTTTTGTTGACAAATGTCAGGTTTTAAGTGATAATATAACTGTTACGGGGGATGATGTAAATCATATCTCGAGAGTGCTCCGTATGCAGATAGGAGATGAATTAACCGTCTGCGACAAAGATGGTATGGACTACTTTTGTGAAATTGAAAAAATCACAAAGGAAGAAGTTTTATTAAAAATAAACGGTAAAGAAGAATGCCCCGCCGAGCCCGAAACAAAGGTAACGCTTTATCAGTGCATTCCGAAATCCGGGAAGATGGATTCCATCATTCAGAAAGCGGTGGAGCTTGGAGTTTATGAAATTTATCCCGTACTTTCAAAAAGATGCGTTGCCAAGGGAGAAAAAAGTGACCGCTGGCAGAAAATTGCATTTGAGGCAGCAAAGCAATGCGGAAGAGGTATTATACCGAAGGTACACTCTGCCGTAAACTTTTCCGAAGCAATAGCTTCACTTACTGAAAAGGAGCTGGCGCTTTTTCCCTATGAAGATGCAAAGGACGGCTCTCTTTCGGAAATTCCGACAGATGTTAAAACCGTGGGTATAATAATCGGTCCCGAGGGCGGATTTGATCCTTCAGAGGTGGATATGGGAAGCAAAAAGGGCGCAAGGATAATTACCCTAGGTAAAAGAATTCTCCGCACGGAAACTGCGGGAAGCACGGTTATTGCAATAGTAATGAGCACTCTTGGCGAAATGGGCTGAGCGTGTTTATATAATTTAAGAAACGAAAGGAAAGATTGGTAAAGGTGAAAAGAATTTTGGCACTGGCACTTGTTGTCGCTATGGCATCCTTACTCCTTGCAGGATGCGGTGGGGAGAAGAAAGAGACATTGAAAGTATTTAACTGGGGCGAGTATATCGCAGACGGCGTTATTGAGGATTTTGAAAAGGAATATAACTGCCGCGTAATATATGAGACCTTTGACAGTAACGAGGCAATGATGGCTAAGGTTCAGAATTCAGGCTCTTCAAGCTATGACGTGGTATTTCCATCGGAATATACCGTTTCCAAAATGATAGAGCTTGGTATGCTTCACGAACTTAACTATGAAAATATTCCCAATGCTTCATACATAGACGAAAAGTATAAGGGGCTTTCATATGATCCCGAAAACAAATATTCCGTTCCTTATATGATGAATACACTTGGCATCCTTTACAATACCGAAATGGTTAAAGAGGATGTTACAAGCATCGGAATACTTTTTGACGAAAAGTATAAGGGTAATGTGCTTATGTTAAACGGCATGAGAGATACCCTTGGTATGGCACTTAAATATCTTGGCTATTCCATGAATACAAATAATGCAGCAGAAATCGAGGAAGCTAAAAATCTTCTTATTTCACAGAAAGAAAATGTTCTTGCCTATGTGGGTGATGAGGTAAGGGATAAAATGTTGAACGGAGAAGCAGCCCTTGCACTGGTATTCTCCGGTGAAGGAAACAAGGCTGTGGCAGAAAGCGACGGAATGCTTGAGATGACCGCGGTTCCCTTAGAAGGAAGCAACCTTGCCATAGATACAATGGTTGTTCTTGAAAAGAGTGAACACAAGGAGCTGGCTGAAAAGTTTGTAAACTTTATGCTTCGCCCCGACATAGCCCTCCGTAATGCAGAGGAAACCGGATACACATCGCCCAACACCGAGGCTGTTTCGATGCTTCCTCCCGAAATAGGAGAAAATACAAACTACTATCCCACAGAGGAAGAGCTTTCCCGCTGCGAGATATTCTTATATCTCCCGGAGGAGGCTGAAAAGCTCTGGTCCGATGCGTGGACGAAGATACTTGCATCCTGACAGAGTTTAGTGCAGAGGAGTTAATTGACATGAAGAAATTTATATGTTTGCTTTTGGCAACAATTATGGTTTTGTCTTTTGCGGGATGCAAAAAGACAGATGCGGACAGTGCTTTACTTTATGAAGCATATGGGAAAATTGCCGGAGAAGGATTTTTATATTATTCTCTTTATGATATAGATAAAAACGGCATTACCGAGTTGATATTATATAAAGAGGGTAAGGCGTTTGAAGCTCCGGTATATAACTATTCCTGCAGCGTATATACCGTGGAAGGAAAAGAAGCTGTTTGCATTGGAGAATTTCAGACAAAAAATGAAGTATACGGCTCAGAAGATGAAGGTATCTGGTCATACAGCAGCAATTTCAGCGGTGAGGAGTTAAGGCATTATGCACTGAGCGAAAATGTGCTTAAAGACGGCACATCAAGCTTAAGAACATACAATGACGGGGATATGAATTATCTGATTCAGGAAAAGCCTGTAAGCGAAGCTGAATATTCCGACAAACGCAATAAGCTTTTCGGAATTGAAATGTATGACGATATAAGCGTTCTTGATGAGCTTAAGGACGATGCGGAGCAGATTGGTGAAGTAATAGGTCATACAATCTACACGGATATTGTTACAAAGATTAACGGTTGTGACATTCCTTCCTGCAATGTGGACGGGCGTGCTGTTGTATCGGTTGAAGATTTGGAAAGTTATGGCTTTGACAAAAAATGGACTGAAGAGACAAGAAGCATAGATGTCTTGAGAAATTTTGAAAAGACGGAAGTTACGGCTTTTTATGAAGCTGAAAAAGTAGCACCCGCTATGGTAGGAAAAAGAGCATATAACGTTTTAAGGACAGATATCATGTCTTATGTAAACGGTGAGCTTGTTACCGGTTATAATATAAACGGAGAAATTTACGTATGCTTTGAAGATCTTGATGCTTTCGGTCTGATTGAATATGATGAGGCGGCGAGAGTTTTAAGCCTTACTATGGAATGGCTTTCCGGCGGAAACTATATTGAGTATATCGGAATAAGAAACAGAATTGTCGTTACAACTGCCGAAAACGGAGATATTTCTGCGAGCCTTGACGGAATTGAAATATGGCGAAAAAATGCATATGAGGGCGAAGGCGGCGTTTCTGCAGCATACATAGAAGGCGATACTGTTTACTACGGAACAGACAGAGGTTTTTATGCAGCTAATCTTTATACCGGAGAAAATAAGTGGAGCGTAAGTGTAGACGCAAGTGAGATTAAGGCATTTGCGACAACCGGAAAGGCTGTGACAGCTCTTCTTGGATTTGGTACAGGTGTAAGACATATTGCAGCTGACAGAGATGGCGTGCTTATTTACGATGAAAGCTATACCGATGAAGACGGAACAGGGGCAAGCCTTCCCGATACCATAAGCGAATTTGGCGGAAATGTTGTTACGCTTCAGTTTACCGATGCGGCAGGTGCCGGAATCAATATGTGGC
>JAZSAR010000190.1:0-11809 GCA_045601965.1 Clostridia bacterium | reverse complement strand
CTCCATCTTTGGCAACACAAGCGGAATGCATAAATGCATTCCCTACAATTAAACACTCATTATACCGTAGGGCGGGGATTTATCCCCGCCGAATTTATAACGCCCCATCAAAAAAGCAGTCAACCTTCGTTGACTGCTTTTTCATTTATCCTTACTTATTTCCCTCAATGAATCTGTGAAGGATTGCCGCCGTTTCTGCCCTTGTAGCATTCTCTTCGGGCGCAAGGCTGTTTTCGCCCTTACCCTTTAAGAGACCGGAATTTACCGTCCACGCCATAGCGGCAAGTGCGTATTCGGAAATTTCTTCATAGTCATCAAATTCACGGATAAGCATTCCGCCCTGCGTTACGTCATAACCCTTGTATTCAGCATACCTATGCATAATCGCCGCAATCTGCTCACGGGAGATGTTTAAGTCAGGTGCAAACTCTGTTTCCGTTACTCCCATTACTATGCCGACCTGCTTTGCCCAGGAAACTGCATTTGCATAGTATGCGCCCATATCAACATCAGAAAAGGGTATGCTTCTGTTTGTCGCAGGCTCGCCCTCGATTCTGTAAAGAACGGTAACAAGCATCGCACGTGTAAGGGGAGCTTCGGGAGAGAATTCGGTTTCCGAAATGCCCTTCATAAGACCGTTTGCATATACATAGTCAATATCCGCACTTGCCCAGTGGCCCAAAGGATGAACATCTGTAAATTCCTTCTTTGCCGGTGTCTGACCGCCGGTTGTTCCCGGAGCAGGAACTACGGGCAAGGCAGGTGTACCTGTGGAGATTTTTATACCGCCGGATGAGGATGAGCCCTTGCTGCTTCCGCCGCCACCGCCGGATGACTCTTTTTTAATTTCAACCTCTTTTGCACCTTCTCCGCTTCTGCCGACTGTCACGCCCTCGTAAGTCACGGCATCTTCCGTATACTGAGCATCAATTATTTTTGCATTTTTCGGAGTTTTGATTGTAAGCGCCTTATCAATTTCTATATCATCTTCTGCAAAGAGAGCGTAGCCTTCCGTAACCGTAACATTAAGCTCTCCGCCATCGATATAGATATTTCCACCCTTATTCAGAGGGCTGCCGTCTTCCCCTATATAACATGTCGCCTCAATGCCTTGTGTAACAGCGGTGATGTCAAGGGTACCTCCTGTCATTTCAAAGTCGCCCATAACCCAGATGCCTTCATCACTTTCACTTACAAGCGTTAACTTTCCGCCTTTTATCATAATGCCGTTATAAGCATCTATGGGTATATCATAAGCTGTTACATTTATTGTGCCGCCCGTGATTTTCACGTATCCTTCAGCGTCAAAACCTTCGTCGCCTGCATTCATTATTATCTTGCCGCCTGTTATGGTGACCTTTCCGCTATCGGGACTTTCTTCACCTGCACTGATATCCATACCGTGATCATCGGAGGTGATATTAATTGTACCGCCTTTTACATAAAGATTTCCGCCGTAAATATCAATACCGTCATCGTCTTTTGCTTCTAAAGTGAGTGTGCCGCTCTTTATTGTAACATCACCCTCATATGTGCCAATTGCATCGTCGCCCCCTATTAATGTAAGGGAGCCTTTTCCGCTTACTGTAATATCCCCTCCGTATGAAAAGATACCGTCAAATTCTTCCCGGACAGCTTCTATTCTGTTTTCACCGGTAATTACAATATCAAGATTATCTTCTGTATAAATCAATGCATTTCCTTCATAGTAATCGTCATAGTAATCTTCATAGTAATAGTCATAGCCTGTTCCCTTAAATTCAAAATTCTTTAAGGTAAGGGTGCCTTCATCATAATATGCATAGCCGCCATCGGGCTTTTCTTGCGATAATGCACCGCCTGTGCTTAAGTATTCGCCGCTTGCAAGGCCAACACCGCCGATATAAATTTCAGCTTCCTTATTTACATCGTATCCGCAGATGCATTCGCCATCTTCGCTGTGAGGCTCATATCCTTCGCAGGATTCAGGATAATTGTTTATTATGCAATCCTTCGTACAATAATTCCAGTGGTGTGTGGAATTTATTCTGTATTCTACGCTCCAGTTATGCTCACATACCGGTGCAAGAAGAGCATAGTCTATAGGATTTCCTTCGCCGTCACGGATTTCGTGGGGGAGTCCTTCTGCTCTTATAATTTCTCCGCCCGCAGGAAGAATAAGCATAAGGTCTTCGGAAATTGAAACATCCATAGCCTCTATAAGGTTACCCCAGGTATCAAACTCAATTATTCCACCGCTTAAAATAACCTTTCCGCCGAAGACAGCTGATATTTCAGCGAAAATCTCTACTTCGCCGCCTGCTATTTCAGCGGTTCCTACCGCTACTAAGCCATACGAGCTATGTGTATAAATATCGCCGCCTCCGATAAGAATATCTCCGTTTTCAGACGCAAAACCCACTGCTGCATCAAAATGCATATTGCCGCCAAGCACCTTTATGTTTCCGCCGGCATATACGCCATACTCATCTCCTGAAAAATTAAGCGTACCGTTACCGCTTATTGTCAAATCCTCTGTAACCACAATGCCGAAGCCTTCATTTTCTCCTTCATATACATAATGGCTGTTTACAATCTTATTTGTTCCTTCAAGCACTATATCGAGAGAGCTTTCTGCATACACGATTGTATAGGAGTTTTCTGCTTCATCAAAAAGATGTCCGTCGCCTTCATAGCTGTAATTATTTAAGGTAAGGGTGCCTTCCTTATAATATGCATAGCCGCCGGAAGGCTTTTTCTTTGCGGTTTCAGAAGTGCCGGAGGCAAGGTAGGTGCCGTCCTTCATTTCGGTTCCGCCAACGAAAACCGGGGGATATTCATAATCCTCGTCAGGCTTTATTTCAACAACTCCTGCCACATCTTCGCCGTCTGAAATTGTTATATAAGTATTTTCATTTTCATCCGTATATTCCCCGATAGCCCAATCTTCGGGAGATGTAATCTTAAGGTTTTCGGCAATTCCTATACTTTCGGCTGCATAAATCGCCGTCTTTCCGGCAACAATTAAAACTTCGGTGTCCTTTCCTTCGAAAGAAACATTATTTGCGCGTATACCCGACATTCCTTTTATTTTAAGCTTGCCGCTTACTTTTACTGTATCGCCAAAGATGCATATAAATTCAATGCCCAGCTCTTCCTCCTCTGTCATGGTAACGGTAACATCGCCGGATAAATTTATCTTTCCATTCTGGCTCGAAACGCCAATCATACCTGCAAAGGTAACATCAGTTTCGCCACCGGTTATTGTTATATCGCCTTCGTTTGAAAAAATACCCAATATCAGTGTATCAATATCCACATCACTTCCGGTAATGGAGATATCACCAAATGCACCAATGCCTGCTCCTCTGCTTTTTACTTCAAGAGTACTGTCCTTTACGGTAAATTTTCCGTTTTCGGAATAAATTGCACCATTATGATCTCCGGCGCAGTCAGATGAAACCTTGGCACCTGTAATATTAATATTTTCCGAGGCATAAATTCCTATGCCAAAAGCTTCAAGGGTAATTCCTGAAATATCAAGGTCGCCCTCTGTATCCAAAGGGCAGTCTGCCTTAACAGTAAGCTTTTTGCTTCCGCTTATTGTAAGGTCTCCCAAAGCCTTTATGCCGGATGTCGGATATTCGCCCTCATCGCCGGTTATGTCTATTAAGCTGTCTCCCGTTACAGCGATTTCTATATCCTTTTTTGAGTAAATCGCATTTACTGCTTCGCCGTCATCATATCCCTTTCCTGCGCCTTCAAGCTTAAACTTATAAAGAGTAAGAACGCCGTCTTTATAATATGCATAGCCGCCGGAGGGCTTTTTATTTACAATTTCGTCCGCGCCCGATGCAAGGTAGGTGCCGTCTTCAATTCCTGTGCCGCCGACAAATACATCATAAACCTTTTTGAATGTTGCCGTTACAGTAACATCAGCTTCAGGCATTGTAAATTTGTTTTCATTTATTTCAACATCTTCTGAATCAGAGTCCACAACGCTTAAAGTGTCAAGCTCATATCCTGTCGCAGGCGTAACAGTCAGAGTTACTGTTTCGCCCTTGCGAGCTTCCGGAACATCCGCTTCGACCGTGCCGTTTTCGGTATGTGCAACCGTAATGGTGTAAGCGGTGATCTCTGCAGGGTCTGCCACCTTGATGTATTTTTGATTATAGTTATTTGTAAGTTCGCTGATTTCCTTCGCGCCTGCGGTATCGGCTGCATCCTCGCTCTCGCCATACCAGACCTTAGCATTGGTGAACTCACTGTTGATGGTGGGAACGATGTTGAACGCATCGGTTTCGCCATGAGCGATGGCTACGCCGCCGCTGAACTTAATGCCGCCGGCAGCAGGGCCGTCAATAGCAGTAACAAACATGCCGTAGCTCTTGTTACCGGCTATACCGCCGTTGCCTGTCAGGCTGCCGCCGATGACATGTATGTTCCTGCCGGCCATTACTCCATAGCTCTTGTCGTCGGATGCACCTCCGTTACCAGTCAGGCTGACACTGCCGGAAACAGAGAGCTCGCCGGCCACGCCTATGCCGGCGCTGAAGAATTCGGCTGCACCGCCGGTGGCCGTCAGACTGCCGCTGCCTGAGACAGAGACACTGCCGTTAGCAACCCATATGCCGGAGTTAACCTCGGTGGTTGTGTTGTTGCAAGTGACGCTGCTCTCGCCCACGAGCACAATATTCAGCGTGTCTGCATCGTCATAGCTGATGGCAGTAGCGCCGGAGGGACGCCCATATAACAGGCGACCCTCACCGGAGTAGGTAAAGTTATTCAGCGTGAGGGTATTAGTGTCGGGGTCATAGGTCGCTGTACCGCCGTTGTTATCGCTGATAGTCAGATTTTCTGAAGTGAATTGCTTATCTCCGGCCCAGATATTGTACGCAGAAGAAGCAGGCTCACTTTCCTCTTCTGCTGCCATAAGCTCAACTTCGTCAACTTCCGTTATTTCGAAAAAGTCCGTTGCACCTGCCCCTATGGTAAAGCCGGGGATAAGCGTCACAAGCATCGCCAATGTAAGCATCCACGCCGTTAATTTCCTTAAGTCTTTTTTCATAAACAACCGTCCTTTCTTAAATGCATTTATTAAATTCTTTTTACAAACCTGTCAAACATTTCCTTTGCGATTTTGCAAAGGTCAAGTGCGATGACTCGCTTAACTGTTTCTTTCCGCTCCTCTTCGCCGATTTCGTATACCTTCAGCATCGACTCTAAAAAGAGCGAGATTTTATCATTCATTGTAAAGTATCTGTCCGTGGGAGTGGTGAATGCCGCAAGCTCCATTCCGCTTATGACGTTTTCGATTTTCCTGAAATCCTCTTCCGTCTTTCCCGGAAACCGCTCCTTTAATAAATGGAAGTTTTTCTTTGCGCCCCAGTCCTTGATATAGTCAAAGGTGGCAGGGTGGCTGTATGCCGCAAAGTATAAGTCCCACGCCTTCGGGTCGTTGTCGCAAAGTGCAATCTGCACCGCAATCTCTAACGCAAAGGCAAAAAGCGGATCCTTTGTTTCTTCCTCCGAGTCCTCAATGATATCCAGGTGGAAATCCATAAGCTCCTCAATCAAAACCTTTAACATATCTTCCTTTACTCTGTAATGATATGTTATTGTTCCAAGACCTATGCCCGATTCTGCGGCAATCTGCCTGTGGGTGGTTTTTGAAAAGCCCTGCTCTAAAAAAAGCTTTGTCGCCGCCTTTATAATCTCTATCTCGGTTTCTGACAGAGGATCAATTTTGCTGTGCCTTTTGATAATACTTTTAAGCATTTTTCTCACGGCCCCCTTTCGCATATGTTTCGTACAAGTACAATTATATACTAAACGCATATTGATGTCAATATAAATTTGAAAAAATTTTACAAAATAAAAGAAATCCTTGGCAAAGCCAAGGATTTCTTTTATTTCTTTCTTCCCACTTTAATTCCGTAAATTAAACCAATTATTGCGTAGGGAATTAAAAGAATGATGCAATATACGGTAAAAATCGGCGGAAGGAAAATGCTTATTATGAAAAGAATACCCATAATAAAGGACATATAGCCGATAAAACGATTTATTTTCTTTGCCTTTTCCGCATTCACATCATAATTTTTGATATAGTCAAACTTCGGGAGATAGTTTCCCATTATAAGGAATATTGCGCCGACGATTAATGCTACAACCCTTCTTATGTCAATGTTCCACCCAAGGGCATAGCCGAAGGTTATTGTCTGAAGAACGATGGACATTACGGGAAGTATCCACTTTGTCACAAGGGAAAATTTTTTCCGCTCCCCGTGGGCTTTGGCATTTATGTCGTTTATAAAACAGCAGAAGAACTGAGCAAGCACCATCAGTACGGGAATTAAGAACACCGCAACGCCCTTTGCTGCGTAATTGTCGGGATTTCCCGCTATGTCAAAGTGAATCGGGATGCTTTCGGGCAGGCTATCCCAGAGTGCAAGCCCCAATAAAATGGGTAAAAGGCAAACTATAGCCGTTATAAAAAATATTTTCCATTTCATAAATTTCATTCGATATGCCCCCTTAAATTATAAATCCACGCAAGAATATCCTCGAAAACCGAGGTATTCAGGCTGTAATAGATAAAGTTTTTCTCCCTATCCTCGCTTACAAGGTCGGCACTTTTAAGCTTTGCAAGATGATAGGAAACGGTCGCTCCCGTCAAATTGAATTTTTCGCCGATTTCACCGGCTGACAGCCTTCCTTCCTTAAGCATAAAAAGTATGTCACGGCGTACCGGGTCCGAAATTGCTTTCAAGGTTTCATTTATCCCCATTTTCATCCTCCTTATTCGCTATTTAGATAATTATCTAAATACATATTAGCATATATCCTTTAAAATGTCAACACCTATTTAGAAAATTTTCTAAATAGGTGTTGTTTGTTGTTATCCTAAAAGCTTAGCACATTTTTCCATTCTTTCTGTTACCTTTACGCCAAAGGGGCAGCGCTCCTCGCACTCGCCGCAGCCGATGCAGTCGGACGCCTTTGCCGATAAATCGCCGTAATGCTCCTTAACCGTGGCGGGTACATCCTCCTTAACGGTGGCAAGGTCGTAAAGCTTATTTACCATTGCGATGTCGATATTTACGGGACAGGGCTTGCAATGTCCGCAGTAGGTGCAGTCCCCGATGTAGGCGTGGCGGGGCATTTTTGAAAGGGCGGTTGCGTAGTCCTTTTCTTCCTCTGTGGCGTTTTCATAATAAACCGCCTCGTCCACCTGTGCGGGAGTTGAAAAGCCGATTAAAACCGAGGAAACGGAAGGTCTTGTAAGCGCATAGTGTATGCACTGGCAAGGAGTTAATGCAACGCCGAAGGGCGAGCGCTTTGCATCCAGCAATCTTCCGCCGCCAAAGCCTTTCATTACCGTTATGGCAACGCCTTCGCTTTCGCAAAGCTTATATAGGTCGGCTCTCTCCTTTGCTATGCCGGAAAGCCCTTCAGCATACTGTTCCACGAAATAATCGTCGATATTGTCCGTGGCGGGAAGCATATCGTAGGCGGGATTTAAGCTGAAAAGAATTACCTTTACTTCGCCCGTTAAAACCGCAAGGCGGGCAATTTCGGGGTTGTGGGTGGAAAGCCCGATGTGCTTTATCTTCCCCTCGGCTCGCAAAGCTTTCATATAGTCCATAAAGCCGCCTGTTAATACCTCTTCCCAGTCGGCGAGCTTATCCACAAAGTGAATCATTCCAAGGTCCATATAGTCGGTATGAAAGCGGGAAAGTAAATCGGCAAAAGCCGCCTTGGTTTCCTCTAAGTCCCTGGTTCTAACGTACTGACCGTCCCTCCAGGCAGAGCCGATGTGTCCCTGAATTATCCACTTTTCACGGTCGTTTTTTATGGCGTTTCCGATGTTTGACCTGACATTTGGCTCCGACATAAAGCAGTCGATAAAGTTTATTCCCATATCGCGGCAGCGGTCAACCACAGCCGTTACCGCATCAAACGTCTGGCGCTCAAGCCATTCGCCGCCAAGGGCAATTTCGCTTACCATTAACCCTGTATTTCCAAGTTCTCTATAGTTCATATAAGTCCCTCCATATGCAGGGAACGGATTTATCCGTTCCCCGGAATGCATAAATGCATTCCCTACAACATTTTATCATACAAACATTTTTCTTGCAAGATGCAAAAAGCACAGAAGGTGACTTCTGTGCTTTCTTTTTACATACCGGTTAAAAATCTGTCAACTACCAGTTGTCGGAAACGTGGTGAAAGGCTTGCAAAATATGCGGTAAAGCCTGTTACTCTTACAACTAAATCCGGGTAAAGGTCGGGGTTTTCGTTGGCGGCAAGAAGCTTATCCTTATCAAGGATGTTGATATTTATAAGTGTTCCGCCGTTTTCAAAATGGGCTTCGATTAAGCTTGTAACCGTATCAATTCCCGCCTCGTCATTGGCAAGATTGGGATCAAACTCAAGCTGAAGAGGTGCCGTGTTTCCGTAGCCGCACTGAATTTTTGCGATGCCCTCGCTCTGTGCGGTAACGGCACCGTCTCGACGGAAGCCCGGATTGGGGTTTGCGCCGTGGGAAATGGGCTCTCCCGCCCTTCTGCCGTTGGGAGTTGCACCAACCTTGGAGCCGTATTCAATGGTTCTGCTCCAGGAAAACCAGCCGGGAACAAGGCATCTGCCCTCAGGCATTTTCTGCCCCTTGACGGTTTTTACCCAGGACTCTGTAAGACGATTTGCCCAAATATCCGACACCGTTTCGCCGCCGCAGTAGCGGGGTGCGGAATTTAACATAAGGCGGATTCGCTCATCGGCGAAGTTATTATCCAGTGCCTCATAAAGCTCATCCCAGGTAAGAAGCTTTTCCTTTTCGATGCGGCTTTCCATAGCACCGAAGGAATCGGCAACCACGGCAAGGCCCGCCCCGTCAATGCCCACGGTGTAAAGAGAGGCACACTCGGATATATCAAGGCCTTTTTCCAAAGTGTTATGCATCATTAAATTCATAATAAGCTCGGGGGTTACGTCGTGGGCGTGGTCGATATGAAGATTTATGCCCTCGGCGGTGATTTCAACCGCTTTTTTAAGGTGCTCATTGTAAATTTCAAAAAGTCGGGTGGTGGATTTTTCCTTTTCCGATTTCATATCCAAAAGCGCCTCTTCCATAACCTTTGCCACGTTTATTTTTACCGTGTCATTCATGGGGAATTCCTTGCCCGGCACGCACATCCAGTTACAGCCCACGGCAATTCTTTCACGGGCGGTTTTCTTGTCCACGCCGTTTCTCATATAGCCCTCGCAAAGTGCCTTGTCGTTGCAGAATCTGGGCCATCCGTTTTTATTTTTAAGAAGGCAGGAAACCGCCTTTTTAAGAAACGCCTTATCGCAGGCGGGATGCACCCTTACCGTTAAGTTGCAGGCGATGTTTATGGAGTCTGCCGCATCAAGGATAAGGTAGGAAAGCTTATTTGTCATATCGCAGTCATTTTCGTCAACGCCCGAAATCTGATAGTAATGGGGGTCAATTAAAAGAAGGTTTGCAATTAAAAATTTTGCTGTTTCATCGTCTATTATCCCTTCCTTTACGTCCTTTTCGTAGAAGGGATATAAAAGCCCGTCAAGCTGAAAGCCTGCACCGTCACGGGTGTAGATTCGGGATGCACAGTTGAAAAACGCCGTCCACTGACAAGCCTCGTGGAAGGTAGAAGGTGCGCCCAGACGGATATTTTCACAGACCTTTTTCATTGTTTCAAGGTTTTCCTTTATTTCGGGGCGGTTTTCCGTTTTTATCATCTCTCCGATTTTTGCAATATGGCGGTCGATAAAGGCAACTATCGCAAGAACGCACCGCTCTTCCGCATCGTAAAACGCCTTTTTATCGGGATTTATTTCACGGTATTTTTTAATTTTATCAAGGAAACCGCCAAAGCCCAAAGAAAAGCCGATTTTATAGTCGCAGGCAAAGTGGGCATCCCCGTCAATACCGGTGGTGATGTTGTACTTTTCCTGCCAGGGCTTTAAGTGGTCATAGGGGAAGCGCTGTTCGTCCCATCGCTTACTCCACTGATTTGTGGCACCGTTTTTGATAAACTCAAGATTTTTAAGGTTGTTCTTAAGCCAGTCGGGCATATAGTGAAGGTCGCCTCTGTAGTTTACAAGCATATCTCTCCATCGGCCGCAAAGCATTTCCATGGGGTCAACATATGGCTCGTGGGCATCAAGTACACGGCAGAAGTTTTCGCACATTCCGTCAAGGCCGTAAAAGCTTCCGTTTTCGCTGTTGTACCAGGGTGTTACGGCATAGCCCTCGGAAATGGGTACTGTGCCGAAATCGTCTAAATCGGTAAAGCCGTTTTGCTTTCTTTTTAAGAGAGTATGACGGATTTTTGTTTCTCTCATACTTGAAAGTCTGTCTTTATATGTGAGCATAGCTTTTTAATTCCTCCATTTTTTCTTTTTCGGGAATGTTAAATTCGGAAGCGCTGAGCCCCAGCGCCGCCCTCTTCCCTTCTCCCAGCGGATGATAGGGCAAAAGCTCATAACCTGCCGCATTTTCAAGGGACATAACGAAGCTTTTTATGTTTTTAATTTCATCAATTGTATCATTAATTCCCGGAATTATGGGCGTTCTTATTAAAATCGGGATGCCGAGCTTATCTGCTTTTTTAATGTTTTCCCTTATTTTTTCGCCCGACACGCCGCTGTATTTTTTGTTCTTTTCGTCCTCCCATATTTTAACGTCGCACATTATGTAGTCCATTTTCGATAAAACGTCGCTGTCGAAAATATACATTGATGTTTCAATGGCTGTGTTTATTCCGTTTTCGTGGCAAAGGTCGGAAAGATATGCCACAAATTCCTTTTGCAGCATAGGCTCGCCCCCCGAAAAGGTGACGCCGCCATCATTTTTATAATATGCCTTATCAAGCATAACCTCCGATAAAACCTCATCTGCCGTCATTTCCTTTCCGCAAATAACTTTTGCCCCTGAAAAACAGCCCTCATCGCACATATTACAGCCTATGCACTTTTCGGGATAGAAAAGGATTTCGGGCTCTTTTTTTATGCATTCGGGATTGTGACACCAACTGCAGTTTAAGGGACAGCCCTTTAAGAACACGGTGGTTCTTATCCCGGGCCCGTCGTGTATGGATGAGCGCTGAATGTCAGCGACGATTCCTTTTACGGTCTGCATACTACCTTTTCCTCGCATCCCGATTCGGTGGATTTTTTCGCCGCATCTAAAATTGCCATAACCTTCATATTCTGTGAAAGGGTTACTTCCTTTGTAAGGGGTGAGCCCGTTTTCTTTACATAAGTAAGATGCTCTGCAATGTTTTTCATATACTTCGGAAATTCGCATTTGGGAATTTCTAAGGGATTTCCGTACATATCAACTGCAAGAGTTGTGCAAACACCGTCTTCCTTCTTTGTGTAGATTGCACCTTTCTCGCACATAAGAACGGGGCCGCCCGGAATAACAAGCTGTGGAATTGTCCACGTTCCCTCGGCAACGGTGTAGGTGTTATCGTATTTTATTACCGCACTCACGTTGTCCTCCGCATCGGAGTAGGGCGTGTTTAAGTTGTCGGAATATGCATAAACGCTTTTTGCGTCGCCTTCCTGAAGCAGTGCGGAATACATTGCGCCGTAGCACAGAATGTCGAGAATGGCACCGCCGCCCTGATTCTTCTGATACCACCAGGTTTTGCTTCTTGCCTCGTCCGTCATTTCCTCGGCGGTGTCGGAAACACCTCGGTGCTTTGCACCTGCACCGAGGGGGCCTGTGTGGCCGTTTATGTAGTAAAGCTTTTTAAGGTCTCCCACCAGCCCGAGCCTGTATGCATTTATCATTTCATAC
>JAZSAR010000189.1:0-3231 GCA_045601965.1 Clostridia bacterium | reverse complement strand
CTATGCTTCCTTTTCATCCTGCATATGGCTGAGCAGGGAGGCAAAAAGCCGTACCTGTGTATTTTTCAGAGGAAATTTACCTGCCTTAAAGCTTGACGAAAAAAAGATTGAGGCAATTAAAAATGCTGAAATCTTAATGGTTGACGGAAATGAAATGGAAGCTGCAGTTGAAGGCGCAAAAATCGCAAATGACTCCGGCACCAAGGTTTTATATGACGCAGGCGGTCTTTACGAGGGCGTTGAAAAATTACTTCCTCACGCCGATATATTGATTCCTTCGGAGGAATTTTCGTTAGGCCATACGGGAGCTGCAACAGCAGAGGATGCGGCAAAGATTCTTTTCGACAAATATTCACCCGAGGTTGTTGTAATAACCCAGGGCAAAAAAGGCGGAATAATGTATGACGGTAAGGAGATAAAAGCCTATCCCGCAACACCCGCCGAGGTTATAGACTCAAACGGTGCGGGCGACGTTTTCCACGGTGCTTTCGCCTTTGCCGTAACAAAGGGCTATGACTACTATAAGGCATGCATTTTCTCAAGCGCAGTTTCTGCACTTAAGTGTGAAAAGCTTGGCGCAAGAGCAGGCGTTCCGACCTTTTCGGAGGTAATAAAATATTTGAAGGAGTTGGGATTCGATGAATTTAAAGAAGAACTGGAATAAGAAATTCGGTAAAAGCGAAATAATCACAAAGGCAAACAGCACCTGTAAAAAGGTTGAAATGGATATGCTTCGTTTAGCTCCCGGGGACAAAAAGTCCTACAGAGAGGTAAATAAGGAATATGCCCTTGTTATTTTGAGAGGTAAGTGCACAGTAGAAGGCGAAGGCTTCTCCTTTAAGGATGCGGGTAAGAGAATGGACGTTTTCGAAGGTGCCGCAACCTGCATTTATGTGCCTGCTAACACTCCCTTCACAGTTGAAGGCGTAACAGAGGTTGAAATCGCAGTTTGCAAGTCGCCCTCCGAGGCAGCATATAAGCCTGCAATCGTAAATCCCGAGGATGTTGTAATCAAAAACTTAGGTAAGCCCGGCTGGGAGAGAGAAGCTCACTTCATTTTGGATGAAAGAGTTGATTCTACAATGCTTTACATCGGCGAAGCTTTTGTAAAGGGCGGACAGTGGGCAAGCTATCCTCCTCACAAGCACGACGATGACAATATGCCCAAAGAAGCTGAGACAGAAGAAATTTACTATTATGAATTCAGGCGCCCCGAAGGCTTTGGTATTCAGAAGGTTTACACAATGGAAGGCGACATCGACGAGACTTATACCGTTAAGACAGGCGATTTGGTTGAAATTCCGAGAGGCTATCATCCCTTCCACACAGCACCCGGATATGATAACTATTATCTTTGGATTATGGCAGGAGCTGACAGAGGCTTCTACATGACCACAGACGAGGATCACTTATGGCTGACAAAATAATTACACTTAAAAACGAGTTCCTTACCGTTGATATATCAACCAAGGGTGCGGAAATTCAGAAAATTGAGAAAAACGGTGTTAACTATCTCTGGTCAGGAGATCCTTCCGTATGGGCGTGCAAGGCTCCCATTCTTTTCCCCATCTGCGGCGGACTTCGCTATGACAAGTACACCTACGGCGGAAAGGAATATACCCTTCCCAAGCACGGATTTGCAAAGCTTTCCGAATTTGAAGTGGCAGAAGAAAGCGATATGGAAGCGGTGTTTAAGATTTCGGGAAATCCGGACTATGATGAAAACTATCCCTTCTCATATGATTTTCTGGTAAAGTATGCACTTACAGGAAACAGCTTAAAGGTTACCTACGAAGTTGTTAACAAGGACGATAAAACCATGTACTTTTCCGTTGGCGCTCATGAGGGCTATGCAACAAAGGGCGGAATAGAAGATTACAGCATCGTTTTTGACAAGGAAGAAACCCTTGACAGCTATATTTTAGACGGAAATTTACTTGAGCATAACACCATAAGAATTATGGAAAACTCAAAGGTGCTTCCCCTTAAGTATGACTTTTTCAAGGTTGATGCCATTGTTTTCAAAAACATCAATTCAAGAAAGGTTACTCTTAAGCACAATTTAAGCGACTATGCCTTGAGCGTTGAATTTCCCGGCCACGACTTTTTCGTGCTCTGGACAAAGCCCGGCGCAGAATATATCTGCATTGAGCCCTGGTGCGGTGTTCAGGATCCCGTGGATTCCGACCTTAACATCGTAAGAAAAGAAGGCATTGTAAGCTTGGACGCAGGAAAGAACTTTGAGGCAACACACATAATTACGGTTGAAAACTGATTTTCAGGGGTTGTAGCAATACAACCCCTTGCTTGAATTTTAGGAAAAACAGGTGATTTTATGAAATATGTACTCGGTATTGACTTCGGCGGAGGTGCTTCCAAGGCAACCTTACTTGGAGCGGACGGTAAAATTCACGCTGAAGCGACCTATGAATATCCCACTCTTTATCCGAAAAACGGATGGACGGAGCAGAACCCAGACGATTGGTATAAGGCCACAAAGGCAAATATAAAGGCAGTACTCGAAAAAAGTAATGTAAAACCTTCAGATATCGAGGCAGTATCCTTGGATGCTGCAACGCACACAGCGGTTATTATGGATGAGGATTTCAACGTGCTTCGCCCCTCGATTTACTGGACGGATACAAGAAGCATCGGGGAAGTTAACTATCTCAAAGAAAAGATGGGAGACTTTATTTTAGAAAAGGCACTTCATAAGGTGGATACCATCTGGACGCTTCCTCAGCTTTTATGGATAAAGAACAACGAGCCCGATATATGGAAGAAAACAAAGAAAATTGTTTTTGCCAAGGACTATGTACGCCATCAGCTTACAGGAGACTATGTGACAGACGTTATTGAGGCAGAGGGAAGTATGTTCTTCGACTACGGCAAAATGGACTATTCCGAGGAATTGCTTTCCGAGCTTTCACTTGATAAGTCTATGCTTCCTGCGCTCTGTAACCCTTCGGATATCGTTGGTAAAATTACGAAAAAGGCAGCGGAAGATACAGGACTTTCAGAGGGTACGCCCGTTCTTTGCGGCACCACCGACACAGTTATGGAGGTATTTGCATCCGGTGCCGTAGCAAAGGGGCAGATGACCATAAAGCTTGCAACGGCAGGAAGAATCTGTGTTGTAACAGATAAGCCCTATCCCGACAAGAACTTAATTAATTACTCCCACGTTATAGACGGACTCTGGTATCCCGGAACGGCTACAAAATCCTGCGC
>JAZSAR010000188.1:0-8992 GCA_045601965.1 Clostridia bacterium | reverse complement strand
GCTTATTTTCGGAATAACAACACTTTTCTTTGCCGCAATTTCCGTAGTCTTGAAATAAAGTCCCGCAAGAGGTGTGCTCTCAGCCATAGCTTTACCAAACTTTTTAGCTTCGGTAACAAGATTCTCACCCGATGCCGCAGAAAGTGCCGCTATTCTCATATCCAATACACCGCCGGAATATCCGAAAACATTGGCGCTTCCGCCGGTACCCAGTAAAAATCCGTAATTCGCCGCATTTCCGATTCTGCATCCGCCCATAAAAGCATCAAAATTCCCTGTTGTAAGACGCTCCTTATAATCGGAATAGGACATAATCTCCACATCGGCAGAAATTCCATAATTAAGAAGCGATTGGCTGAAGAAGTTGGCCATACCCACACGGACAGAATCCTCTCCATTCACCGCTATGGTAAATGAAAAGCTTTTTCCATCTTTTTCATAAACGCCGCTTTTCCCCATCTTCCATCCGTTATTTTCAAGAAACTCTCCCACAACATCAAAGCTTCCCGGCTCCACTTCTTGAGAATAAAAATATGCCGCAGGATTAACCGGTGTAGATGCAGTATTTTTTATCACATCAAACTTTTCTTTTAATGATGCTCTGTCCAATGATGCAAACACCGCTTTTCTTGCCGATTCATCGGCAAAAATCCCGGATGCCGTATTAAATCCCATAAACTCAAACCTGTTACTTTCAGCCTCATAAAAGGTAATATTCGAGCCTGTATTTTCAGCCCTGAGCTCAGAATTTATTATAATATCCGTTTCTCCGGATAAAAAGCTGGTCTCCATCTTCAAATCCGTATTTGTATAAAGCACCTTTATCTCATCAATATACGGTCTTCCTAAATGGTATGAGTTGTTTTTTCTGCATACCAGCGATGTATAGCCGACTTTTCCCTCCTCACAGCGGAACTGACCTGTGCCGTTGGGAAAATCCGTATAATATTCCGTTCCGTCCTTTATTATCGGGAATGTGAGCATTGATGCAAAATCAGCTTCGGGAGTATAAAGCTCTACAGAAATTTTATTTGTTCCCGACGCTTCAATATTCTTTATATTTGAAACGCATCCCGCATAGCTTCCGCCGTTCAGGCGAATAAACTCAACTGAATAAATAACATCGTGCGCCGTAAAAACAGAGTTGTCAGCAAAAGTCACACCCTCTTTAACCGTAACTTCCGCTTTAAGAGCATCAGAAGACATAGTTATTCCGGTTGCAAGGTTTTCTTTCACCGTAAAATCCTCATTAAGCGTAAAAAGTCCGTCGTAGAAAAGATAGAAAAGCTCGCGGCAACTTTCATAGTTTGTCGCAAGAGGATTGAAAGTATCAGGCTTTCTGGAAGAAACTGTTATCGTTCCTCCCTGCCTTATTTTATTTTCTTCTGTGACATCATTACCCGTTTCCGCCTCCTGCTTTTTACACGATACGGTAAAAAGCAAGCACAGCGCCAGCATAAATGTAAAAATCCGTTTCATATCTTAAGTTCCTTCTTAAAGTTCTATAATGGCTCCAAGCGAGCCGAATTTTCCCTTTCCTGCCCTGCTTGAAAAATATAAATCATTTTTGCAGACAGTACACTCTCCGGCAAGGGAAATATTTTCATCATTGAGCCCTGCCTCAATAAGTGTCCGTCTCACCGCTTCCCACAAGTCCGCCTTATAATGGATTCCGTCTCCTTCTTCGCATATAAAAGATACATCGGAAAAGCTTTCAGAAAAAGCATCAAGCACATCTTTTTTCACCTGAAAACAGCACTTGCCGATGGACGGGCCTATAGCCGCCAGGATATCAGTCGGATTGCTTCTGTATTCTCTTTTCATTGCACCGACAGCTTCTGCTACGATTTTCTTAACCGTACCCTTCCATCCGGAATGAATGGATGCAATAACCTTTTTCTTTTTATCATACAAAAGCACAGGAACGCAGTCAGCCGATGTGGAAATAAGTGGAATCCCAAGCTTATCCGTAACAAGGGCATCGCACCCCATCGACACTTCAACAGGCTCTGAAAGTATTGCCACCTTATTATCATGCACCTGATTTGTCCTGCAGAGGTTCTCTTCCGTAAAGGAAAGAGCCCTGCACAGGATATTCACATTTTTTGCGACATTTTCGTCGCTGTCTCCCCTTGATGTGCCCACATTCATGGAAGAAAGATAATCCTTTTCCGACACGCCGCCAAGCCTTGTGGTAAAACAATGCTTCACGCCTTCCTTTTCAAAAAGAGGACTTACGAGATATTCAAAATCCCCGCATTTTCTATGTTCAAAGCCAATTTTCATAGTTAATCTACCTTGTGTACGCCTTCAAGTCCTATAAGAGAAGCAAAAAGCTCATCGCTGCCCTTTCCCTGTCTCAGTTTCACCGTAAATACAACCAAAACATTCCTGTCATCTTCCGTAGCCGTGAAATCAATATTTTTTATTTCCGAACAGAAAATGTGAATTACTGAAAGAATATTAGCCACAGTCTCCGTATTATTTTCGGCATTGACGTGAATTGTAACAAGACCTTCTCCGTTTCGCTTTGTCATTATGTAACCTAAAACTCTCAAAACAATAAGCATCATAAACGCCGCTGCAATCGCACCGCCGTAATAGCCGATTCCGATAGCAAGACCTACGCAGGCGATAGCCCAGAGTGTTGCCGCCGTGGTGAGACCGCGTACCCTGTCGCCTTCTCTCAAAATTGTACCTGCGCCAAGAAAACCGATACCGGATATAACCTGCGCACCGAGACGTGCCACATCCGTGGTAAGTCCGTCAGCTACCATAAACGAGCTTATCATCATAGTGAGGCAAGCTCCCATACACACAAGTATGTGGGTTCTTAAGCCCGCAGGTCTGTGCTTATGCTCTCGCTCTATTCCTATCATACCGCCGAGAATTCCCGCAAGTACCAGCTTAAGCAGAATAATTCCCAGTTCTTCAAGATGTGAAATTGTAATCCAATTCATATTACCCCTCCGAAATTAAATAAAAAAATGCACAGAACAGCAGTATCTACGTAATAACATGCCACTTATTCTCTGCATTTTATCTTATTATATAATTTCAGTTATTATACACCATTCAGTCGGATTTGTCAATACCGCATTCTATTACATATTTACCTTTATTTCGGGCATATTCCTTGGTATAATACGTCCCGCCCTCTGCTTTCGTGCAATAGGACACAAGAAAGTCGGAATTGTCCACCATATAGCGGTTTCTTACGTGCATACAGCCGTCATAATAGTGGTCGGCAAGGAAAATCACTTCGTCCGCACCTTCCGTAATGAAGCGATATCTTTCTTTACCTCTCACTCCGTAATACCTCTCCTGCCCTTTGCATGGAACCGCAACAACAAGCTTTACGGGTGCATACTTTTTTGCTTCAAGCACAATTTCTGCCGCCAGCATATCATAGCCCACAGCACCGCCTACTATAAACTTCGTCACACCTCTTGAAACAAGAAGGTCAACGGTTTTCTTGGTAAATTCCCTTACTTTTTCAAATTCTTCACGGGGAATTTCTCTATGCCCCGTAAAGGCACAAACAAGTCCGCTCATTTATGGAATCTGTACTCCGTAACCGTTTCGTAAAGTTCACCCTTTTTAAGCTCAGGAGAAGGAAAATGGCTATATTCCATGGCATTGGGGAACACTTGGGTTTCTAAGCAAAGTCCGCCGTGAACAGGGTATTTTGCACCGTTTTTGCAAACTCTTTCTGTCTGTATGCCGTTACCTGTATAAAGCTGCACAGCAGGTCTGTCTGTATAAGAATCCATAACTATACCTGTTTTATCACCGGTAAGAGTGGAGAACTTGCGGAAGCCGAATCCGTCAAGGGCAAAGTTGTGGTCGTAACCGCCGAAAAGCTCAACCTGAGGATGACCTGATGTAAATCCGTCAGCCATCTTTATGCCTTCTCTGAAATCGAAAGCCGTTCCGGCAACGGATTCAACCACGCCGTAGGGCATACACTCATCCGTATTGGGGGTGTAAAAGCTTGAATTAATAACCAAAGTATGCTCATCAACAGTTCCCGAATCGTGTCCGTTTAAGTTGAAATATGTGTGATTTGTCATATTAAGAAGCGTATCGGCATTTGCCTTGCCCTCATAATGAATCTTAAGTCCGTTTTCCTTCGTAAGAGTGTAGGTAACCTTAACCTTAACCTTGCCGGGGAAGCCCTCGTCGCCATCCTCCGATGTAAGCGTAAGAATTAAAGAAGGCTCTTCCTTGTCAACAGCCTTGCCCTGCCATACTCTCTTACCGAATCCGATATTTCCGCCGTGAAGATTGTTGTTTCCGTTGTTTTTCGCAAGAGTATATGTTTTTCCGTTAAGTGTAAATTCACCCCTTGCAATACGGTTTGAATTTCTTCCGATTAAAGCCCCGTAGCAGCCGTTGTTTTCCATGTATTCTTCTAAAGTATCACGGCCGAGAACCACATCAACGCCGTCATAGCAAAGAGTTCTCACAATACCGCCGTAGGTGATGATTTCAGCACTAAGACCTTTTCCGTTATCCATCTTAAAAAGATAAACCTCATCGGGACCAACTTTTCCAAAAAGTACTTTTTCAATCATTTCTATCTTCCTTTCTCTATCAAAGTGATTTTATGAACGCTGCCAGCCTGTCCGCAATTCTTTCATGACCTCTGTCTGAAGGATGCAGACCATCGGGCATATAAAGCTTCTGAATTTCGGGGATTTCCGGATTCATTCCGCTCATTTTGAATAAATCAAGCAGCGGAAGCGAATAATATTCCGCCACCTCACGGATTGCCTCCACATAGGTTTTCAGGGGGAAATTTACCTCTCTGTTGGGGCTTCCCGCACCTTCTGTATCCCCTAATCTGTGAAGAGGAGTCATTATTATGATTGTGGCAAGAGGATATTTTTCAATCAGTCCACGGAACAGATAGTGACAAGCGCCGTAGAAGGTATCAGGCGTTCTGTCAGACATTTCACCCAAAGGCGCATCGCCGTGACCGTAATCGTTTGTGCCGCCGAAAACCACGATAAAATCCGCATCCGCCATGGGAACATATCTTGTACAAAAGTCCATATCAAAGCTTTCGGGCTGACCTTCTATGTGTATTTTCTGCTTTGCGAATCTGGTTCCGCTTAAGCCGTAGGTATTAACCTCCGCGCCGTATTTTCTTCCGAAAACCGTTGTATACATATAATCGTGTCCCGAAGAGCCGATGCCCTGAGTTATTGAATCTCCGAGAAAATTAAAAACCTTACCTCTGATTTCCATAGTGTCCCTCCATATAAATTTATACCTTAATAATAGCACTATATTAAAAAAATTACAAGTATTTATTGCATTATTGAAAAAAATGTTTTATACTATAGTAAGAATAATTAAAAACCTTCCCTGAAAGGACTGTTTTTATTGGTACATAAATTTTCATCATCTGTAAATATGATTATCGAAAAGGGCGCAGTTTCGAATAATAAGGATCTTATTGCATCCTTGGGAAGCAAGGCTCTTATCGTAACGGGCAAAAGCTCCGCCGTTAAAACCGGTGCGCTTTCAGATGTAACAAAAGCACTTGACTCTACCGGTACCCCATATGAAATTTACTCAGATATTGAGCCTAATCCCACATATAATAGCGTACTTGAAGCCTCAGAAAAGGGAACAAAGGAAGGCTGCGACTTTATAATCGGAATCGGCGGCGGAAGCCCGCTTGACGCCGCAAAGGCAATTGCCGCCGTTATGAAAAACCCGGGAATAACAGAATCTGAGGCTTTTTCCGCAACATACAAAAACGGCGCGTATCCGATTGTTGCAATCGGCACCACCGCAGGCACGGGAAGTGAGGTTACGCCCTATGCCGTAATCACGGGAAATGACGGAAGGAAAAAGAGTATGCGCTCACCCCACCTTCTTCCAAAGGTTTCCTTGGGTGACATAACATATATTTCCAAAATGAATGACACCTTAATTAAAAACACGGCGCTTGATGCCTGCTGTCACGCCTTTGAAAGCTATTTCTGCCGCGTGGCAAATGACTTTACAAAAACCTTTGCTATCCGCGCAATAAAGCTTTTGATACCGGAATTTGAAACCATTTCATCTTACGGCACAGAAGGGCTCGACGATGAGGATTTTGAAAATCTTTATCTTGCGTCAATCTATGCAGGCTATGCAATATCCGTAACAGGCACCGCAATGTGCCACACCTTAAGCTACTATCTGTCTGAAAACAAGGACATCCCTCACGGAAGGGCTTGTGCGCTCTATCTTCCCGCCTTCATTTTACATAATATAAAATGGGCACCGAAGGAATCGGCTGACCTTTATGAGGAAATTCTTCGCACAGATGAGGAAATCCGCACTCTTGTTACAGACCTTACGGGCGTATGTGACCTTAAGCTTACAAAGGAAGACCTTGATATAATCCGCCCGAGACTCGAAAATAACCCCAGTTTGGAAAAATGCCTGGGCGAATGTTCTCCCGCTTACGCCGAGGAAATATTAAAGGCACTGTTTTCGTAAATTAAAGCTAAAAGCTTTAAGATAAATTAAAAAGAGAGGAAAATAACTATGCAAAGAGAAAAATTCGGATCAAGACTCGGTTTCATCCTGATTTCAGCAGGATGTGCCATCGGACTCGGTAATGTTTACCGTTTCCCCATTTTAACAGGAGGCTACGGCGGTGGCTTCTTCGTACTCATTTATATCGCATTCCTTTTACTTTTAGGGCTTCCCATTATGACGGCAGAGCTTACTGTCGGCCGTGCCAGCCAGAGAAGTATAGCATCAAGCTTTGACGTGCTTGAAAAGCCCGGTCAGAAATGGCACTGGATGAAATATATGGGTATCGCAGGAAATTATCTTCTTATGATGTTCTACACCACCATTTCTTCCTGGATGCTTATCTATTTCGGAAAATATATCACAGGCTCTATTCTTACCGCACAGACCGTGCCTGAGCTTGGCGACGTTTTCGGTGCAACCGTTACAAACACACCCTTAATCATAATTATGACATTTGTGGTTATCATTCTCTGCTTCGGCATCTGCTCACTCGGTCTTCAGAAGGGCGTTGAAAGAATAACCAAGGTTATGATGATACTCCTTTTCGCACTCATGATAGGCCTTGCAATTTACTCCTGTACACTTAAGGGCGGCCTTGAAGGTCTTAAGTTCTACCTTATTCCTTCCGTTGAAAACCTTCAGAAGGCAGGCGCATGGACAGTAATTTCCGCAGCTATGGGACAGGCTTTCTTCTCACTTAGTATCGGTATCGGTTCAATTGCAATCTTCGGTTCCTACATCAGCAAGGAAAAGAGACTTTTGGGCGAAGCTGCTACTATCATTTCCCTTGATACATCCGTTGCTTTAATCTCAGGTCTCATCGTATTCCCCGCTTGCTTTGCTTATGCAGGCGGCGTAAATGCAGATCCCGGAACAGTTGGAGCAAGCTTCTTATTCACCACACTTTCTTCCATATTCAATGCAATGGCTCAGCCTATCGGACAGATAGTTGGTATCCTTTTCTTCCTGTTTATGATTTTCGCCGCTCTTTCAACGGTTATCGCAGTGTTTGAAAACATTATGTCCTTCTGGCTTGAGCTTACAAAGTTCAACAGAGTTAAAGCCGCAATTATAAACATCGTGCTTATGTGCGTTCTTTCCCTTCCCTGTATCTTGGGCTTTACCGTATGGTCAGGCTTTGCATGGGGCCCGGGCGGCTCCAAGGGCATTATGGACCTTGAGGACTTTATCATATCAAATAACCTCCTTCCATTAGGCTCACTTTGCTACGTACTTTTCTGTACCTACAATAAGCACGGCTGGGGCTGGAGCAACTTTATGACAGAGGTTAACACAGGTAAGGGCGTTGCCTTCCCCAAGTGGCTCAGAGTATATGTAAAATATGTTCTTCCCTTAATTATCCTTATCGTATGGGTTCAGGGCTGGGTTACAATGTTTTAATTAAAATAATAGAGCATCGGAATTTTCCGATGCTCTTTTTTGCCTTAGCTTATCAAAAATCTCCGTAAGCCCCTTAACCGATGCTTAACCTATTTCTCCGTTTTTTGTTTTTCGGCTTTCTTTACCGCGTCTTTTATTTCCGGATACGTTCCGTGCAGATTTATCCCTAAAGTTTGAGCTTTTTTGAGAGTATTCTGAACTTCTATCTCGAATTTTGTCGGCTTCGGTCTGTCTATTGTATCTCCTATCAATTTCTGTATTTTTTTGTTTTGCGACATTTTCTTCACCATCTTCTTTGATTTCTGCCTTTATTATATCATTTTCTTCCGTCCTGTACTCCCTTGCCGTCTCAGCATATGCCGCTCCGCCAAATACTCCCCCTGCCTTCCCACGGCTCCCCTGTGTAAGGGGAGCTCCGCTCGTAGAGCGGTGAGGCATCAGCGTAAAAATTTCCTCTGTTGGAAATTTTTCGCCCAGCCCTGCGGAAATTTGCCTTTTTGCAAATTTCTCCGCTATGGGGGTTGTCGCTTTCACTTCTTCCTTGACAGACTTCTTTTTCTGTGGTATATTGTTGACAGGAACAAGTGCGGGAGACGTTTCGAACGTTGCTGTGGGGCCTTTGGCATCAGAGGACCGTGCCTCTGTTCCATTTTTTATTTATTGCATCCCTCAACCCGATAATATCTGTAGGGAACGGATTTATCCGTTCCGCGGAATGCATCAATGTATTCCCTACGATCATAAAAAACAGCACTGCCGTTCGCGGTAGATTTTTTTGCATATTATATGTATTGACACTTTTATCATTTTGCGGTATTATGGTGTCGGAAGCTATTTCGTTAACAATGCCCAACCATTCATGCAGTTGGGGATTAACTTGCGAAAGAGCTTCTTTTTTGTATGCAATTCTTTTCGTCTCCCAGTCCGCGGCGCGCCCTTTCTTTCCGCCCTTGCCTCTGTCTTCGGTGATTTTGCTTGCAACCTTATTAAGATACATAAGCTGCCCTTCAGGGCTCATTCTCTTAATCAGCTTCATCGCCTGAACGAC
>JAZSAR010000187.1:0-9208 GCA_045601965.1 Clostridia bacterium | reverse complement strand
GCACTGCGGTCCCTTTGGCTATTCGCTCCGCAGAAAGGACGAGCCCTGCTATTCCAAGAATATGAGAGAGTGGTTCCAGGTTAAGGAAGGTCACTACACAGTTGCAAGACTTGATCAGGAGCACGGAAACTATTCCATCATCGTGGGCGAGTGCGACAGCGCGGAAGGTCCCTACACCTTCGGTACATATCTCTGGGCAAAATTCAATAACCTTCCTCTCTGGGAGAGAAGACTTGTTGAAGGTCCCTATATCCACCACGTAACAGAAATCGAAGGAAGCCTTACAAAGGTTTTAGTTGAGACTATGAAATACTTCCCCGATGTAAAGGTTGAAGTTATTGAATAAGGAGAAGAAAATGAAATATACATTAAAAGAAATACTTGATCTTGCAGAAAAAGGCGGTTTTGCCGTTCCTGCCTTCAATGTTTACAATCTTGAAACATTAATGGGCGTTGTAAATGCCGTAAAGGAAACGGGCGCTCCCGTTATTATTCAGATGTACAGCAGACTTTTCAATACCGGTACAGGTAAGTTTATGGCTCCCGTTATACTTGATGTTATGAACGACGTAAAAAGTCCGGTTTGCTTTCATCTTGACCACGGCGCAGGCCTTCCCGAGTGCATAAGAGCTATGCGCTACGGTGCAACCGGCGTTATGATTGATGCATCCACACTTCCTATAGACGAAAATATCGCCGAAACAAAAAAGACCGTGGATATCGCAAAAGAAGCATCTGTAAGCGTTGAGGGTGAGCTTGGTCACATCGGCTCCACAAAGGACGAGGTGTGGGACTCCTACACAACAGTAGAGGATGCCGTAAGATATGTTAATGAAACAGGCGTTGACGCTCTTGCAATTATGGTTGGTACAGCTCACGGAAAGTATGCCAAGGCTCCCGTTCTTGCAATTGAAAGAATTGCCGAAATCCATAAAAATACAAAGGCTCACCTTGTTCTTCACGGCGGATCCGGCGTTCCGGATGATCAGATAAAAGCGGCAATTGATGCAGGTATCAGAAAGATTAATTTCGGTACAGACGTTTGCTGTTCCTTCATTGAAGCATATAAGGGACTTGATCCTTACTCTGCTCCTCTTGACGTGGTTATGGCAAAGGCAAGCGAAGCGGTAAAGGCATTTGCGATTGAAAAAATCAAGCTCCTTGGAGCATGTAAATAACATTGATAAAAAGAATCTGCATTTTGATGTGACCCCAAAAAGTTAGAGTTTTTATAGCGTAGTGGTTTTATGACTGCTACGCTATTTTTGTATAACGAAAACCACCTGCTATGCGGGTGGATATTTATTGACAAAAGTTTTAGCATATGATATCATAAAATTAAAGCACTAAGTGTCAAAAAAGGAGGAATGAAAATGGAATCTAAATTTACAGGTGGCTTACTTGGCTTAATTGGAATAGGAATACTTCAGTGGCTTATTGTTGTATGCACATTTGGGATATGCACACCGTGGGCAGTATGCATCAAAGAAAGCTGGATTGCAAAGCATACTATTATTGACGGAAGAAGGCTTACGTTTGACGGTACCGGAGCACAGCTTTTCGGAAACTACATAAAATGGTTTTTATTAACAATAATAACCATCGGCATTTACGGATTCTGGCTCAATTTGAAAATGAAGGCGTGGGTTACAAAACATACTCATCTTGTATAAATCAAAAGCGGTCTGACGGCCGCTTTTTTGTATGAAAATAAAAGGAATATCTATTGAAATTTTTTCCTATAGGTGGTATACTTATAAAAAAGATGGGAGGAATTTTATGAGATATGTATTTATGAGATACCCCGGCGGAAAATTGAAGGCGGTTACCTTCAGCTATGACGATGGCGTAAGGCAGGATTTGCGTTTTGCCGAAATTTTAGACCGGTATAACTTAAAGGGTACCTTTAATATAAACAGCGGATTTTTGGGGCTGTCTAACAGAATTACGGTTGAAGAAATAAAGGAGCATATTCTTGGTAAGGGACACGAGGTTGCCCTTCACGGGAAAAATCATATGGCTCCGGGCGCAGGATTAAAGCCTGTTTTTGCAATTACTGATATTCTCGATTGCCGTAAGGAGCTTGAAGCGACCTTTGATATGATAATCCGTGGCATGGCATACCCCGATTCTGGAGTAAAATCAATGCACAACGGAAACGACTATGAAACGCTGCGCACTTTAATAGAAAGCATGGGCGTTGCATATTCACGTACTCTTGGAGGAGACAACGACGGCTTTATGCTTCCTTCCGATTTTCTTTCATGGATGCCCACGGCACATCATGGAAATCCGGCACTTTTTGATATGGTGAAAAAATTTCTTGAAATTGATGAAACACGCCTTTATTCATCTGCGATGTATCCGAGGCTCTTCTATCTCTGGGGACACACCTACGAGTTTGACAAGGGTGACGGCTGGAATCTGATTGAAAAATTCTGCAGTGAAATTTCGGGCAAGGTTGACACCTGGTATGCAACCAATATGGAAATATACGACTATGTGAAAGCATATAATTCCCTTGTTACAAGTGCTGACGGACGAAAGATATATAATCCGACATTAAAAGAAATATGGCTTAATATCGACGGTAAAACATTGTCGGTAAAGTCAGGCGAAACAATTAATTTATGAGGTGCACTATGAAAATAATGACATTTAATACCCAGCATTGTCTAAATTACATTACAAGGAAAATTGACTTTGAAGCAATGGCAAAAGTGATAAGAGACAGCGGAGCTGACTTTGTGGGGCTTAACGAAATGAGAGGAAAGGGAACGAACATAGAATACGAAAAGCAGGTTGAAATTTTATCCTCTCTTACGGGAATGAAGTATTACGGCTTTGGAGAAGCTATTATGGTTGGGGGAGAAAACCCCTACGGAAACGGCTTTTTATCCAATATTCCCGTTGTGAAGTGGGAAAAAATTATGATTCCCGATCCCGTTGGAGAAAAGACACTCACTCACGAGACAAGGTGCATTCTTAAAATCACGTTGGAGGGCGGCATCACCGTTTTGGTAACTCATTTTGGTCTTAATGCCGACGAAAAGGAAAACGCCATAAAGACTGTTTTGGAAAACATAGAAAATGAAAAGTGTATTCTTATGGGTGACTTTAACATAACTCACGAAGAAGAAATTCTTGCGCCTATAAGAGAGCGTATGGCAGATACGGCGGATGCTTTTTCAGAGGTGCTTTTAAGCTTCCCTTCGGATGAACCTAAGATAAAGATTGACTACATATTCGTAAGTCGGGATATTAAGGTTATATCGGCGGACATTCCTGCGATAATCGCATCGGACCACAGACCGCATACTGCAAAGATAGAATTTTAAGAAGGTGTTTTTGTGAAAGCAAAATTCAATCACGACCTGCATATACATTCAAAGCTTTCCCTTTGCTCAGGGAGAGAGGAACAGACAAAGGAAAATATATTAAAATATGCCATTGATAACGGACTTGATACAATCTGCATAACAGACCACTTCTGGGATGAAGCTGTTTCCGGGGCATGGCACGATTTTTATACAGTGCAGAATTTTCCTCATATAAGCAAGATCAAGCCTTTGCCGCAGGCTGAAGGTGTCCGCTTTTTATTCGGCTGTGAAACGGAAATGGACAAGTTTTCCACCGTTGCCGTTTCAAAGGAGAAATATGACGAATTTGATTTTATCGTAATTCCCACCACGCATTTTCATATGCGAAGCCTTACGGTGGCGGAGGAAGACCTTTTAACAACCGAAAAAAAGGTAAATATCTGGCTTAAGAGAATAAATGATGTACTTAAAATGGATTTGCCCTTTCACAAGGTGGGCTTTGCCCATCTTACAACGGCATTGATTGAACCTGAAAGAAGCAATCTTCTTAAATTTATAGAAGCAATTCCCGAAGATGAAATGAGGGAAATCTTCAGACGTGTTGCTGAAAAAGGGGCAGGAATTGAGCTTAACCGCGACGGTATGAATTTCACCGAAGATGATGCGGACATTATGCTTAAGCCTTACCGCATAGCAAAGGAAGAAGGGTGCAAATTCTATTTCGGAAGCGATGCTCATAATCCGGAAGGGCTTGCTGCTTCAAAGGAGCTTTTTGAAAGGGCGATAGAATATCTGAATCTGGAAGATACGGATATGGTAAATATATGAAAAAAGCGGCTTCAATCGGATTTTTACTTATAACGGTCTTTTGCATATTACTTTCGGGATGCGGCAAAAATACGGAAGAAATTACAACAACCCGTTTCAGAACACTGGTTGACGAGGCAACCAAAAGCTTATCCCTGGCTGAAGGAAAAATATATGTCATTGATGAAAAAAGCTATAACGAAGAAGAGATAAGCTTTTATATGAGCGTTATGGCGGAAAAGGAAATAAATGAACTGAGCGGAACTGATGTTGAAAGCTTTATGGGAATGGCTTTTTCAAAAAAAGAGTATGACGGCGTGGTTTGTCTTGTCAAAAAGGATAACCGCGACCTTATAATGGAATGCGGAAGTATGAAAAAGCATAATATGCTTGACCGCAATCTTATGGGAATTACACATCCGTCGGTGGATGAAAAAAGCAGGGGTTTTTATATATCGCAAAACAATCCGGAGTTTCTAAGTGAGCCCTACGGGACATCCTCTGTTGCAAGATCGGGATGCGGCCCCATAGCCCTTGCTATGGCGATAAACTATGTGGCAAAAGAAGAACGGACAACCCTTTCTGAGGTTATAGACTGGACACTTGAAAACGACCTTTATGTTCCCGGCTCCGGCACAAAATGGACTCTTATGAGTGCATATCCGCCTGTCGTTGGTTTAAAGGGCAGGGAGGTTTTTACAAGTGACTTTGAAACCTTCAAAAGTCTTTTCAAAGAGGGAAGTGTTATTGTCACAAGTATGAAAAAAGGGCATTTTACGGATAACGGACATTTTATAGTTTTGCTTTCCGAAAAAGACGGAAAGGTATCTGTTTTGGACCCTGCAAGCATAACGAGAACCCTGGAAGAATGGGACACCGAGCTTATATTCAGCGAAAGTAAAAAAGGTTTTTATGTGATAAGTAAATAATTAAAGAATGCAAGCCCCCGGATTTTTTCCGGGGCTTTGTGTTTTGGAGAAAAAAATAGCAACTTTGTCCTTTATATAGCAACTATTTCATATTGACGGAGACTTTTCTGAGTGGTATAATATTGTTATAAAATGGCAGGTTAAGAGAATTTATATAAAGGAGCATTTTTATGGAAAGCTTTAAACACGGTGAAATAACGGAATTTGTGCAGTGGTACGATACCGACGGAAATATCATAAACGCCAGCGACGGTGGCGTGATTTTTGCGGAAGGTAAATATCACTGGTACGGTCAGGCTCTTCAGGCAAAGCCTATGGCAGGAAAGGGAGAGGGCGGCGCTGCCACAGTTGTGGGCGTTGTTATGTATGAATCTGAGGATTTATTAAACTGGAAATATGAAGGCGTAATTCTTCCGGTGTCTGTGGATGCTGATGGAGACCTTAAAGCACCTATGCGCCTTGAAAGACCGAAGATTATATATAACGAAAAAACAAAGCAGTATGTTATGTGGTGTCACTATGTGGCTTACCCCGGTGACCACGGAACTGCTCCAGGCACTGCAGAGGCGGGCGTTGCGGTTTGCGACAAGGTGAACGGGGAATATAAATGGCTCGGAACGTGCCGTCCCTTAGACGGAAAGTTTGTCCGCGATAACACCTTATATAAGTGCGAGGACGGAACGGCGTATTACATTTATGACCGCCATGTTATAGAAAACGGAAAAGAGGACAGATGTCTTTATGCAGTGAAACTGTCGGAGGACTATCTTTCCTGCACCGATGAATATGCAAGAATTGATGCGGCATACTGGAGAGAAGCACCTGCCATAGTTTATCGTAAGGGTAAATACTATATTGTTACATCCGACCTTACGGGTTGGAATTTCAATCAGGCAAGAGCCTTCAGAACCGATAACCTTATGCAGGACTGGGAATGTATAGGCGATCCCTGCATAGGAGACGATACGAAAACAACCTTTAATACCCAAAGTACATATGCGTTCAAAATTGAGGGGACAGAGGATAAATATATTATGATGTTTGAACGCCACAACACAGAAAATTTCCTTGAGTGCTCTTATGTGTGGCTTCCGGTTATATTCAATGATGACGAAACAATATCTCTTGAATATAAAAAAGAATGGTCTTTGGAGGAGATTTTATGACGGATAATATTATCGAATTAAATAAAGAATCAGAGCAGTTTGTGCTTCAGGCGGGAAAAGAAAGATCAAGAATGAATTTCGGAAAGATTTTGGGGGATAAGTATATGCCCCTTACCTTTGTTCACGCATCTGATATGCACGCAGTTACCGATAACTGGAACAGAATGGTTGAATATGTAAACTATTACAAGGATTATATAGGTTTCGTTCTTCACACCGGCGACTACTGCGGAGGCGATCAGACAGTATATAAGGATCTCTATGCAGAAGGGGACAAATGCGAGAAGATAATTTATCAGACCAACGGAAATCACGACTGCTTCCCCGGCGACTATCCCTGGCACTTGGCTGAAAAGGAAAGCGTATATAAGCTTTTGTTCAATCATACAGAAAACTGGGACGTTAATTTTATGGATATTCCTCATTCTATGAGCTATTATAAGGATTTTAATGAATCCAACATAAGAATGATTGCACTTGATGACTATTATGACACCTGGGAGACAAGGGCATGGCTTCGCGGAGTTCTTTCAGATGCATTAGAAAAGGGACTTCACGTATTTACCGCACAGCACGAAAGAACGGGATATATCGAAGAAAACTTCGGAACAAAATATACATCTTTAGATGATTACAGAGCTATTCATAAAGCCTATGAACGCTCCAGAACCGCTTATGACTTTGACCACAGAGGAAGAGTTTTATATGAGGATATAATTTTAGAATTCATCGAAAACGGAGGAAGCTTCATATGCAACTTTGCGGGACACGAGCACTATGACGAGTTCGGCCTTACCGACAAGGGCGTGCTTAACGTGGTTGTGCAAAACGGCACATACTGGGATGCCCACGGCGATATGAAGAGAGTAAAGGGCACAAAGAGCTATGACTGCTTCAATGTGGTCGGCATTGATACGGAGCTTGGGCTCTTAAAGATAATAAGAATCGGTGCAGATGTTGACCACTATATGAGAAAGAAAACTGCACTTTGCTTTGACTATGTAAATAAGAAGATAATTTCCGAAGCATAAAAGGAGAAAAGATATGGATACTATTACATTAACCAAAAAACTTACAATGAAAAAACAGTATGACGTTATTGTCTGCGGCGGCGGTGTCGCAGGTGTTGCGGCTGCGGTTACTGCGGCAGGTGAAGGTCATTCTGTTCTGATTTTGGAAAAGTCAAATATCTTAGGCGGTCTTGCAACGCTTGGACTCATAAATCTTTTTGTCCCCATGTGTAACGGACGCGGTAAGCAGATTATATTCGGCTTATGCGAAAAATGGGTGCGCCTCAGCGCAGAGGTGGGCTTTGATACAATTCCCGAAGAATGGAAAAACGGTGAACCGTCCGAGCCCACAAACGTAAGATATATCCAAAGGTTTTCTCCCGATATTTTCGCCCTTCAGCTTACTGAAGAAATCGTTAAATCCGGTGCGGACATTCTCTTTGACTGTATCGCCTGCGAGCCTGTTATGGAGGGCAAAACATGCAAGGGTGTTATTACGGAAAGCAAATCGGGCACAGAGTATTACGGATGTAAGATGTTAATCGACGTAACGGGGGACTGTGACGTGCTCCGTCACGGCGGAGTTCCGGTTGTTCCTGGCGAAAACTTCTTCACATATATGGCGAAAATGATAACTCTTGAATCCTGCGAAAGGGCTGTAAAGGAAAAAAATATTTATCGCGCCTTTACGGGAATTTCGGGAGGCGGTGTAAACCTTTTCGGCGACAATCAGCCCGAAAACGTTCCCAAGTGGTCAGGTCTTACGGTTGAAGAGGTAACGGACTATCTTGTAAGAAATCAGCTTTTGGTGCTTAAGAGATTAAAGGGAACAGACCGTTTTGCCCGTGAAATAACCCATCTTCCGTTTATGCCGCAATTTCGTACCACCTGCCGTCTTGACGGTGATTATGCCTTAAAGGTAAGCGATGCATACAAGCATTTTGATGACTCAATCTGTGCCATAAACGACTTTGAGCACAGAGATCACCTTTTTGAAGTGCCCTTAAGATGCATAACAAGAAAGGACTATCCCAATATGCTGACAGCGGGAAGATCAGCATCAGGCGAAGGCTATGGCTGGGATGTTTTAAGAGTTATTCCGCCTGCGATTATCACAGGTCAGGCGGCGGCACATACTGCATGTATGGCATTAAGAGACAAGGCTAATGCAGCGGATGTCAATATAACTAATCTTCAGAAAAAGCTTGAAAACGATGATATTATGGTTCATTTCCCCGACGAATATGTGCCGGAGGATAAAACCGTTGTCATCCACGGAAAAAATACGGCGGAGATTGACGGCGGACATATGTAATAAATCGGAAGTGTAAAAGATGGATGCAAACGAAAAAAAGTTCAAAATGATGACTGAAACTCCTGTGGAGCCTCTTATATTGCGTCTTGCAGTACCCACCATAATAAGTATGCTTGTTACGGCGTTTTACAATATGGCGGACAGCTTTTTCGTAGGAAAGCTGTCCACGGAAGCGACAGCGGCGGTTGCAGTTGTATTTTCCCTTATGGCAGTAATTCAGGCTCTTGGTTTTTATTTCGGTCACGGCTCAGGAAACATTATTTCAAGAGAGCTTGGAAAAAGAAATTATGACGAGGTATCTTATGTGGCATCAACGGGATTTTTCTCTGCGGTATTTGTGGGAATCATCCTTTGCATTACAGGGCTTATATTTGCACCTGCTCTTGCAAAAATGCTTGGTGCAACGCCTACCATTATCGATGAAGTAATAAGCTATATGCGTATTATTTTATTCGGAGCACCTTTTATGATGGCATCGTTTGTATTAAACAATCAGCTTCGCTATCAGGGAAGCGCAGTTTACGCAATGGTGGGAATTGTAACCGGTGCTGTTATAAACGTGGCGCTTGACCCGATACTTATATTCCGCTGTGGTATGGGCGTAAAGGGTGCGGCTATCGCAACCTTAATAAGCCAGATTATAAGCTTTCTGCTCTTACTA
>JAZSAR010000186.1:0-20189 GCA_045601965.1 Clostridia bacterium | reverse complement strand
CCCGATGCAGAATATACCACAATCTATTATGAAGAGATGCTGGATGCACTTATAGCTGAAAATGTAAATGTTGAATTTGCTGAAAAGGGCATGCTCTTGAAGGACGGAGATTGCAGGATTGAAATTATGTCTCCTGAGAATAAGGAATATGAAGACCTTAATCATGTAAGTGTTATAACGAAGATTTCTTATAAAGATACTTCCTTTATTCTCACAGGAGATGCGGAAAAGATAAACGAATATGACCTTATCAGAAATTACGGTTCTGATTTGAAATGCAACGTATTGAAAATAGGACATCACGGTTCCGATACATCAAATTCGGAGGATTTTCTTGAAATAGCAAATCCCGATATGGCGGTGATATCCGTTGGTACTGACAACGATTATGGCCATCCTCACAGTGAAGTGAAAGAAAGGCTTAAAAAACAGAGTATTCCTTATTACAGAACGGATCTGGTAGGAACGGTTCTTTTTATAAGTGACGGAGAAAGCGTTGATGCTTTTACCGAAAGGGAGAGATAAAATGAAAGTAACTGTTGACAGAAAAGAAGGAACTTTTCTTGTGCTCATTCTTCCTGACGGAGAATGTATCAACGTAAGCGAAAAACTTTGCCCCGAGGCAAAAGAAGGGGATATTATAAATATTGAAGTATCTTTATCAGAAACAAAAGAGAAAAGGGAAGCGATAAAAGATAAACTGAAAACACTTAAAAATCGCAACATCTGACAAAGATATCTCTTGACAAGTATATCGAGATGTGATAATATAGTATTAAATACCAGGTGATGCGGAAAAGGAGGAAAACTATGGCGTTCGTAAAAAGTTTTAACAATCAGTCATTGGGCGAAGAAGTTGCCAATGCGGTATCCCATGGTATCGGTGCTCTTTTGTCAATTGCGGGAACTGCGGTTTTAATTGTAATGGCGGTGATGAGAAGCAGTGCAATAGGCATTGTGAGTGCATCGCTTTACGGAGCAAGCCTTATAATTATGTACTGCTTTTCAACCCTTTATCATTCGACTACAAACTTCAGAATGAAAAAGATTTTTCAGATATTTGACCATTGCTCAATCTATCTTCTTATCGTCGGCACATACATTCCGATAAGTCTTGTTATGTTGGGTAAGCTTCAGGGGATGCCGGCTCTCGGATGGACAATTTTCGGAATAAATTCTGCCTGTATGCTGCTGGGGATAGTATTGAATGCCGTAAACCTTGAAAAGTATAAGAAAATAACCCTGGCGCTTGATATAATAATGGGCTGGCTCATTATTTTCAGCATCCGCTATGTGTGGAATCAGGTTGGTCTCGGCGGTATGGTATATATGGTAACGGGCGGTCTTGCTTATACAGTCGGAATACTTTTTTACAAAATGAAAAAGACAAAGTATATGCATTTTGTGTGGCACCTTTTCGTGCTGCTCGGAAGTATAATGCATTACTTCTTCGTGCTTTTCTACTGTTATCCTGAAATATAAAAACAAGCTGATGCATTGCATCAGCTTGTTTGTTTCTTAGCCTATAAATGCCCCTGCGGCAATCAATTTTTCCTGAATAAGTGAAATATCCGCATCAATGGCGTTGCATCCCTTTTCCTTGCAGACTGATGCCGCAATACCTGCCGCCTGACCGAGTGTAGCGCAAACAGGCATAATTCTGTAGGACGCCTGAGCCTCAAAGGTTGAGGAGATACATCTTCCTGCTACAATTAGGTTTTTGATTTCCCTGGGAATTAAAGAACGGTAGGGAATGGTGTAGTATTCACCGGGACCGAAGAAATAGTGGCTTGTTCCGCTTCCGTCGGGAGAATGAATGTCAATCTCATAGTTGCTCGCAGCAATTCTGTCAGGGAATTTTGTGAGTGACTTTAAGTCATCGGTATTTAAGATATATTCGCCCTGAATCTGTCTGCTCTGACGGACACCAATTTCGGGAGCCGTGGAGAGGAGGGTGGCGTTTTCGCATCCTCTTGCATTTTCTTTAAGAAACTTAAACATTTCATAAACCTGAAGTCTCGCCTCTCTTTCTGCAGCGGAAACATCAAATGCGTCAACGGGACATTTCTTAATTACTCTTGTGGTATTGAAATGAACAACACCATCAGACTCATAGGGGAAGAGAAGAATGTTCTCTCTGGGGTTACGCATTTTGCCTTCTGCAAGAAGCTTCATATAAAGCTCGTTGGCTTCCTTCTGGGCATCCAAATCAAACTTTTCCTTATCAATTCCCGCAAGGCGGAAGCAAAGTGTCATAGGCTGACACTGATGGTCGGTTTCCCTTCCTATGTTATAGGAGCATCCGCTTAAAACGGAAAGATCTGCGTCGCCTGTCGCATCTATGAAATAGAATGCACCTAAGGTGATGGGACCGCCCTTTGTGGATACGGTAACACTTTCGATTTTACCGTCCTTTGCGGAAACGGATGAAAGATAAGCGTGGAAAAGTACATTTACGCCGGCTTTTTCACACATATCGTCAAATACAAGCTTTAATATTTCTTCGCTGAAGGTTACGCGGTTTTTGGCAAGACCGCCCATCTTATCAAGGTTTTCTAAAATTTCGGCAAATATACCGTCGGAAATTTTTCTTATTTCACCGTCTATATTTACTTTATAGGGCATAAAAGGATTTACATAGGCATTGCAGGCCGCACCGCCCAGGGATCCGCCCTTTTCAATTAAAAGCACAGAAAGACCGCATCTTGCCGCGCTGACCGCTGCAGATACACCTGCAAAGCCACCGCCGGCTACAATCAAATCATACATAATAACACCCCTTTGTTTTGTCAAGTTAAATATAGCAAAAAAAGGGGAAAAAGTCAATGCAAAAATGCGGATTTACAAGGAAAATCTGACGTTATAATAGTCAGCCCAGTAGTCAAACTGTATAAGCCAGGCAATTAGCTGAGGTTTACCCATAAGCTGACCGAACCAGGTGACATTTTCCTCCGTCATTAGCTCTTTTAGCATTTTATCGTCAAGAACTTCTGTCAGCACGCCACCTTTTTTAAGACGATAACGAAGCATTGAAGTGACGATTTTTTCATATAAGGGATTGTGGGTTTTCGGATAAGGGCTTTTCTTCCGTCCGTAAATTTCAAGAGGAAGATAATCCTTCATAGCGTTTCGGAGTAAGGCTTTTTCCACATTGTTTTCAAATTTTATTTTCCAGGGAACATTATAGACATATTCAAGTATCCTGTGGTCGGCAAAAGGAACTCTCACTTCAAGCCCGCTTGCCATGCTCATTCTGTCCTTGCGCTCCAGAAGCGATGTCATAAAATATCCCGTGCTTAATACTGTGGCAATTCTTGCGGTCTTGTCTTCTTCTGTGTCTGAATCAAGCATAGGTACACCGTCTATGGATTTTTTATATACATCTTTCATAAAGAGAAAACCTTCGTCCTTTTTTGCAAAGGAATCCTTGAAAAGATTAATTCTTGCGAATGGAGAATGAATCCAAGGAAAGAAGCCTGATTCAAGCATCTCTTTGCGATAAAACCAGGGATAACCCGAAAAGATTTCATCAGAGCACTCACCGCTTAATGCCACGGTATGTCGTTTTTTTACCTGGCGGCAGAAGTAATAAAGGGAGGAGTCGATGTCTGCCTGCCCCGGAATATCCCTTGCAACGGTGGCATTTAATAAGGACGAAGCCACAAGCCCGGTAGGAGCGGTTAAAACTTTATGGTCCGTGCCTAAAAATTCTGCCATAAAAATAGCATATTCATCATCTGACTGGGGCTGGAACAAGCTTTTTTCAAAGTTATCCTTGTTGTCTTCATATTCAAAGGAATAGGTTGAAAGCTTTTCGCTCATTTTCGCATATTCCTTTGCGGCAACTGCAGTTATAACTGATGAGTCAAGGCCTCCTGACAGAAAGGTGCAAAGGGGGACATCGCTTTTAAGCTGACGACCTATGGCATCCTCCAAAAGATAGCGAGTGTGTGCTATAGCTTCATTACGGCTTTCGGTAAAAGGCTCTGCAGAAAGATGCCAGTAGGTGCTTATTTTAAGTCCGTTTTCTGTAAAACTACCGCAACATGCAGGCATAAGCTCTTTTATATCAGAAAAAATTCCGCTTCCGGATATTTTGCAGGGGGAAAGAAAGAGTAGCTGCCACAAGCCTTCTCTGCCTACCTTTGGAGAAATGCCGGGATGAGCCAAGAGTCCTTTTATTTCCGATGCGAAAATAAAAGATGTTTCTGAAACGGCATAGAAAAAGGGCTTTATTCCAAATCGGTCGCGGGCAAAAAAGAGCTTGTTTTCTTTTTCGTCGGCTATGGCGAAAGCGAAAATTCCGTTAAGGTATTCCGGTGCTTTTTCGCCGTAGGCTATGTAGGCTGCAAGGACAACCTCAGTGTCACAAGCGGTTCTGAAGAAAAAGCCCAGCTTACCTAATTCATTTCTTAATTCGTCAGCGTTATAAATTTCTCCATTATATACTATGGTATAAGAAAATCCTTTGTGACTTAATGACATTGGCTGATGCCCGTTTTCTACATCTATTACCGCAAGGCGATTATGGTGGAGAACGGAAAATCGATTATCTGAAATATCCGTGTCGTCGGGACCGCGCATTTTCATGGTTGCTCCCATTTTCATAACTGTATCTTTGTTAAGGGCTGTTGGGGTGTGAAAATCAGCTATTCCTGCAATAGAACACATAAAAAATTCTCCTTTCAATAAAGTTTATGCAAAAAGCAAAAAACGGTTAAAACGGCATAAGTGTATTGACAAATTGCTATTGTTGTGATAAAATTTACAAAATCAGTAAATGAAAGGAATTGATTAAATGAAGAAAAGATTAATTTGTATGCTTGTATGCTCGGTTCTTTTAGCAACAAGTATAGTGACATCTATGGGAATAGAAATTCCCCAGATGATTGTAATTAATGGAGCTACAACCCCTGCAGCTCCCGTAGCCCCTGCAGCTCCCGCAGCCCCTGCAGCTCCCGTGGCTCCGGCAGTACCTGCAGTACCTACCTCGCCCGCGGCACCCGGAGAGGATGTGTTAGTAGCTGTTCCTGCAGCACCTCAGGCTAGTGCTACACAGAGACCTGCAAATACAGCAACCAGTAATTCTCAGTATGTAAATATGGGAAATGGGGTTAATATACCGGTAATCAATGCTACACCCGGAACAACATCTACTCCTACAACACCGGTGAATCCTTCTACCGACGATTATTATTCTCTACCTAACGGAGGATGGGCTCCCAAGGGAGTTGTCGTTAATGGCGTATCCAGCACAACACCCGTTGGGGCTGCAGGAATTGGAGCACCCTTGATTCCTTTTGGTTCTTCTGCTTCTGCTGTTCCTACTACAGACTATGCATATGCGTCATCGACACCTATGCCCACAATTTCTGCGCCTGAAAAGGTGCCTGCTGAGCCGGTTCCCGCAGAGCCTACAGAACCTGCAGAGCCCACAGAACCTACAGAGCCGGTAGAAGAGAATAATCAGGAAAGACAGTTTGTTCCGCAGAATAAAGTTTCTATACATGCAGAGCTTACATATAAGGTTAACAGAAAAACCACATTTATTTTCTCGCTTTATGATGAATCAGGCTCTAAGAGACTGGCAACAGAGAGCGCTTATGTAAAGCCTGAAGACAAGAGCTTTGATATAACTTTCAAAGTTCCGGAATATAAGGTTGGAACAAAGTTTGTAATCAAAGTTGTAAGCGATAACGGAAAAATAGTTTATGAGGGAGTGAATTACAAGAGTTTTGTATTCAAAACATATCTTTATACAAATTCCAAAGGCAAAGAGGCATATCAGACAACATTATATACTGAATTTACCCCCTCTTTCATCAGAAAGGCTATAGTAAATATCGATGGAAAAGCATCTGATGCTGCATATCGAGTATACGGAAACGAAGTTTATGTTGAGACAGCATTTTTTGAAAAGCTCGGAATAGATGTAAGTGAAGCAGGTACTTCATGGAAGCTTGCGGCTCCTGAGGGCGGTCTTACAATGGACTTTTTTGGTAACAGCACATATGCATGGAAGAACGGCAGTGGTTGTAACATTAAATATCCTGTTGTGAAATCCGGAAGCAGAGCATATCTTCCTCTTTACGAAGTTCTTGACTACTTCGGATATGGATATAGCGTTGATGCGACAACTGAAGTTGTAGTTGTTGATGTTAAATAATTGAAAACAGATTTAAAACCCGCCTGAAAATTCAGGCGGGTTTTTATTTTATTTTCAAAAAATGCTTGACAAATACATATTAATCTGCTATACTCTGTAAAGTAAAAATGCTTTACAGACAAAAGGGGCGGGAAAATGGATAAAAAAATAGAAATTTCCATGCTTCTGGATCTTTATACAGGTCTTTTGACAGACAAGCAGGCAGAGACCATGGATCTTTATTATAACGAGGACTTATCCCTTTCCGAAATTGCGGAAAATATGGGTATTACAAGGCAGGGGGTAAGGGATGCTCTTGTGAAAGCTGAAAAAATTTTAACCGAAGCGGAAGAAAAGCTTGGTCTCGGAAAAAGAATAGAAGCACTTGAAGGCCGGCTTAGGAGTATCACTGAACTGATTAAAAATGGCGGGACAGCGGAAGATGTCTTAAAGCTGTCAGAAATCGGAGAATAAATATGGCATTTGAAAGCTTGGGCGAAAAGCTCCAGGAAACCTTTAAAAAGTTAAGAGGTCACGGCAAGGTATCCGAAAAGGATATTAAAGAGGCTATGAGAGAAATCAAAATGGCTCTCTTAGAGGCGGACGTTAACTTTAAGGTTGTTAAAAACTTTGAAAATTCCGTAAAAGAAAAGGCTATGGGTAGTGAGGTAATGGAAAGCCTTACACCGGGGCAGCAGATTATAAAAATCGTAAGAGACGAGCTTACTGCTCTTATGGGTGGTGAGGCAGAAAAGCTTCAGGTTTCATCCAAGCTTCCTACGGTTATTATGATGGCAGGTCTTCAGGGTGCAGGTAAAACCACCACCACCGGAAAGCTTGCTAAAATGCTTAAAAAGCAGGGAAAGCGCCCTATGCTTGTCGCCTGTGACGTTTACCGTCCTGCGGCAAGAAAACAGCTCCAGGTTGTGGCAGGGCAGGTTGAAGCGGGATTTTTCTCAATGCCCGAATCAAACAACCCCGTTGAAATTGCAAAAACAGCTGTGGAAAAATGCGATGTTTCGTTATATGACACAGTTATAATAGATACCGCGGGCCGTCTTCATATTGATGAAGAACTTATGGCCGAATTGGTTTCTATAAAAGAAGCGGTTGAGCCCACGGAAATACTTCTGGTCGTTGATGCTATGACCGGTCAGGATGCGGTTAATGTTGCTGAAAGCTTTAACAATCAGCTTGATATAACAGGTGTAATTTTGTCAAAGCTTGATTCAGACACCCGTGGCGGTGCGGCACTTTCTGTAAGAGCCGTAACAGGCAAACCCATAAAGTTTGCGGCATCCGGCGAAAAGATGGATGATATCGAAGCATTTCATCCGGACAGAATGGCATCAAGAATCCTTGGTATGGGCGATGTTTTGACTTTAATCGACAAGGCGCAGGAAGCGTTTGACGAAAAGCAGGCGGCAGAGCTTGAAAAGAAAATGCGCGAAGCAAGCTTTGATTTAAACGATTTCCTTTCTCAGATGGAGCAGATGAAAAATATGGGACCTATGGAAAACATATTGAAAATGCTCCCAGGCGTAAATGCAAAAGCATTAAGCGGAGTAAATGTGGACGAAAAGCAGATGGAAAGAACAGCTGCAATAATAAAGTCCATGACCAAAAAGGAAAGAGAAAACCCCTCTATAATAAATGCAAGCCGCAAGAGAAGAATCGCATCGGGCAGCGGTACGGAAGTAAGAGAGGTAAATGTGCTTCTTAACAATTTTGAGAATATGCAGAAAATGATGAAGCAGATGACAAACGGAAAGTTTATGAAAAAGTTTGGCAAAAGATTTGGTATGTAAAATTCCAAAAGAATTTTAATATAAGAAAATATACGGAGGTGAACAAAATGGCAGTAAAAATGAGACTTAGAAGAATGGGTGCTAAGAAGAACCCCTTTTACCGTGTAGTTGTAGCTGATTCCAGATTTCCCCGTGACGGTCGTTTTATAGAGGAAATCGGTACTTATAATCCTATGGTAGAGCCTTCTGAAATCAAGATCGATGCAGAAAAGGCAAAGGCATGGATTGCAAACGGTGCACAGCCTACAGAAAGCGTTAAGAGTCTTCTTAAAAGAGCAAAGATTGTTGACTGATAAGGAGAGCGCAAAATGAAAGAGTTACTTGAGTACGTTGTGAAATCCCTGGTTAACAATCCCGAAAACGTTCGTATCGAAGAAGCGGAAAACGGCGACGAAGTTGTTTTTTCCGTATACGTTGATGCGGGCGATATGGGCAGAATAATCGGTAAGGGCGGAAGAATAGCGAAAGCTGTCAGAGCTCTTATGAAGGCTGCTTCATTTAAGGAGAATAAGAGAGTCATCGTTGACATCGTTGACTGAAGGGCGATTTAACAAAGGTAAATAAACGGTGGCAAATTCTATTTGCCACCGTTTTGCTCTACGAAAGGAATAATTATGGAAAAAGAATTATTTGCAGCTGAAATTGTAAATACTCACGGTATAAGAGGCGAGGTAAAAGCGATTTACCACACCGATTCGCCTGAGTTTTTTGATGATATAAAAAATATAAGACTTGAGCCTTCCGACAATAAGTATAAGCTTACTGCATCCCGTCCTCATAAGGGTTCGGTTTTGTTAAAGCTTAAAGGTGTAGACACTATAGAGGATGCCCAAAAGCTCATAGGGCAGAAAATTTATGTGCCGAGAAAAGAAGCAAACCTTCCCGAAGGAAAGTTTTATATAGTTGATATAATAGGACTTAAGGTGTTTTCCGAAGAGGGTGAAGAAATAGGCGAGGTAACAGACGTTTTCAGAACCGGAAGCAACGATGTTTTCGAGGTTAAAAGAAAAGGTCATAAAAATGCTTACATTCCTCATATAGACGATGTGGTTAAGGAAATTGACCTGGAAAAAGGAATTACAATCCACGTTATGGAGGGGCTTCTTGATGAAGATTGATGTTCTTACATTGTTTCCCGAAATGTTTGAATCGGTTTTCGGTGTAAGCATAATTAAAAGGGCGACAGATAACAATTTGCTCTCTTTAAGGTTTGTAAACATCAGGGACTTTTCAGAGGATAAACACAAAAGGGTGGATGACTATCCCTACGGTGCAGGCGGCGGACTTGTGATGCAGCCTATGCCGATTTTTGCGGCATATGAGCATCTTTCAAAGGAAAGCGAAGAAAAACCTTATGTGATATATATGTCCCCCCAGGGAAAGACTTTTACACAGAAAAAAGCAATTGAATTAAAAGAACATAAGCATCTTATCCTTTTGTGCGGACACTATGAGGGTGTTGATCAGAGAGTGCTTGACGAAATCGTTGACGAGGAAATTTCCATAGGTGACTATGTCTTAACCGGGGGAGAAATTGCCGCAATGGCTGTAATTGATGCAACTGCGAGAATGATTCCCGGTGTACTTGATTCAGAGGATACCTTCTCTCACGAATCCCACTTTGACGGGCTTTTGGAATATCCCCAATATACAAGACCTCCCGTATGGAGAGATAGAGAAATCCCCGAAATTTTAGTTTCCGGGCATCATGCAAGAATCGAGAAGTGGAGAAGGGAAAAATCCATTGAAATAACGGCGAAAAAACGCCCTGAATTACTTAAAACAGCACCTCTTACCGAAAAAGAAAAAGAATTTGCAAAAAAGTTTCTGGAAAATTAAAAAAAAGCTTGCATTTACATGATTTATATGATATAATGTATCAGAATTCGAGCGGTCCTCTGTAAACGTGATTTGCACGAACGCTTAGTAAGAAGGGAGGCTACATTCATGGATCAGCTTATGAAGGCTATTACAGCAGAACAGATCAGAACCGATTTACCCGAAATTAAAGTGGGTGACACTCTTAAAGTTTACCTTAAGATTAAGGAAGGCGAAAAAGAGAGAGTTCAGATGTTCGATGGTACTGTAATTGCAAAGAAGCACGGCGGTATCAATGAAACCTTTACCATCAGAAAGATTTCTTACGGCGTAGGTGTAGAAAGAGTTATTCCCGTAAATTCACCCAACATTGACCGTATAGAGGTTGTTAGAACAGGTAAGGTTCGCAGAGCTAAGCTTTATTATCTCCGCGATAGAGTTGGTAAGGCTGCTAAGGTTAAGGAAAAGATTGTAAGCGCTAACGAACAGTAATATGAATGTAGTGACGGATTGTTTTAAACAATCCGTTTTACATTTTATAGAGGAGTGGACTTTTATGAACATACAGTGGTTTCCCGGTCATATGGCGAAAACCAGAAGACTTATAACTGAAAACCTTAAATTTGTTGATGTGGTTTTAGAATTGCTTGATGCAAGAATCCCCGCATCCAGCCGTAACCCCGAAATTGCAAAATTATGTGAAGGAAAGAAAATCCTTACACTTTTGAATAAAGCTGATATGGCGGATCCTGAGGCAAACAAAAAATGGAAGGAAGCCCTTGGAAACGATGTCTTATTTATAAGTGCATCCAGTGGCGACGGTATGAAGGCGATTTATCCTAAAATAAAGGAAATGATGAAGGAGAAAACCGAGCGTGACAAGGCAAAGGGCATTAAAAACCGTTCCGTCAAGCTTATGATTGTGGGTGTTCCCAATGTTGGAAAATCTTCGTTTATAAACCGCTTTACCAAAAAGGCGGCGACAGAGGTTGCCGACCGTCCCGGTGTAACAAGGCAGAAACAGTGGGTAAGAATTGCGGAAGGCTTTGAACTTTTGGACACTCCCGGTGTACTCTGGCCTAAATTTGAGGATGAAGAGGTTGCAAAGCGGCTTGCCTATACAGGGGCAATTAAGGACGATATACTTGATGTTGAAGAGCTTTGTCACTTTTTCCTTGCATTTATGAGAGATAATTATCCGGATAATCTTAAAACAAGATATAAAATTGATAACTTTTCAGACCTTGAGGGCTATGAAATAACAGAGCTTATCGGTAGAAAAAGAGGCTTTGTGGTTTCCGGCGGTGAGATAAATACAGAACGTGCCGCAAATGTGATTATTGATGAATTCAGGGGCGGACTTTTGGGTAAGGTTACTCTTGAATTACCGGAGGGATTTTAATGAAAGAAAAAGAGCTTGAAAGACTTTCTTCTATGGTAGAATTTGAGAAAACTTTCTACGACAGAGGCTATAAAATAATTGCCGGCGTTGACGAGGCGGGACGTGGGCCTCTGGCGGGTGACGTTTATGCTGCTGCGGTAATTTTTGAGCCGGGTACTATAATAGAGGGGCTTAACGATTCAAAAAAAATATCACCTAAAAAGCGAGATATGCTCTTTGACGAAATAAAGGAAAAGGCAGTAAGCTATGCTGTGGGTATTGCAACCGTTGCCGAAATAGAAGAGTTTGACATATTAAATGCCACTTTCCTTGCAATGAGAAGGGCGATAGAAGCTCTTTCTGTTAAGCCGGATTTTGTTATGGTTGACGGAAATCAGCATATACGTAAGCTTGAAATCGAAAATGAGCCTGTTATAAAAGGCGACTCTTTATCTATGTCTATTGCGGCGGCATCAATTCTTGCCAAGGTTTCAAGGGATAGATATATGGAGGAAATGGCAAAAAAATATCCCGAATATGAGTTTGAGGGACATAAGGGCTATGGTACAAAGCGCCATTCTGAACTTATAAAAGAATTCGGGCCCTGTCCGATACACCGCCTTTCCTTCCTTAAAAATATATTAAAATGAGAGCGATAGGAAATATCGGCGAGGATTACGCCGTAAAAATACTTAAGAAAAATAAATACAGGATTATAGAAAGAAATTTTACTGTACGTGGCGGAGAAATAGATATAATTGCAAAAAACGGTGAATATCTTGTATTTGTGGAGGTAAAGCTCCGCAAAAGTACTGATTTCGGAAGACCAGCTGAGCATGTAGGCTTGAAGAAACAAGAAAACATAAAGACTGCAGCCATGCTTTATATGAAAAAGATAGAATATGACGGGCTTTGCCGCTTTGATGTAATAGAGATTGTAGGAGAAATAAACGCTAAAGGGAAACTTATGGCAAGCGAGGTAAATGTTATAAAAAACGCTTTTTGAAAAAGGTTTTCATTGACTGGCGTATGAGAAAATGTTATACTGTAAAAAGACAGATTACATAAAACGGAGGAATATAAATTGCGTAAGAAATTAAGGACACTTATCCTGTTGGCGGTGCTTGTTTTATCTTTGATGATTCCCGTAAATGCGGAAAATAATTTTGATGCATTTACTATAGTTAATCAGTTATCATTTTACGTTGAACAGACATATAAGTTTGGTGCAACCTCTGTTCAACTGAAAAATGCAGCACTTGAATATATGCTTGAAACCGGAGATACAAATCTTGATAATGTATTTGATGCAATGTTTGAAACCCTGGATGAATATTCTGTTTATATGACAGCTGAGGAGTATGAAAATTTTAAAGGCGTGGTTAATGCCACACTTTGCGGAATAGGAGTAACTGTTGTAAAAGGGAAAAATGGCGCTACAGTTCTTGAGGTAATCCCATATTCTCCGGCTGAAAAAGCGGGTATAAAAAAATATGATACTCTTGTTTCGGTTGACGGTGCTGATATTACCGGATTGTCAGTTTCTAACGTTACCGGTTTGATAAAAGGCGATGCTGGAACGAGCGTTAGGGTGGGAATATCTCGCTATGGAACAGATGAAGTAATATATTATGACATAGTGCGCGGATATGTGGAAATCAGTCCTGTTTCATGGAAAAAGCTGGATGACGAAACGGCATATATATCATTAAACAGTCTTACACTCAATGCTGATGTATTTATGAAGGCAGCACTTGATGAAATTGATAGAGAGGGCATAAAAAAGATAGTCCTTGATTTAAGAAATAATCCCGGCGGATATATTGGCTCTACTGTTAATATATGTGAAATGTTTATGCCGGAGGGTCCGGTGGCTTACGTGGATTACAAAAAGCCAGAAAACCTGGAAACCTATTATTCTGAAAATAAAAATCCCAAATATAAACTGGCTGTGCTCATAAACGGGGAAACGGCAAGCGGAGCGGAGCTTTTATCCGGAGGAATACAGGACACCAAGGTGGGCGTTATTTTTGGCGAAACTTCCTACGGAAAGGGAACTGTACAGACAACTACGCCTATTGTAAACGGAGGCGCGATAAAGCTTACTGTGGCAAAGTATTATACAGCAGGAAAGCAGGATGTGGCAAGGGACAAGATAAATCCTGATTTTGAGGTTAAGAATTCATATAAGCAGTTGAACGAAGAGAGCTTTGCAGAGCTTGACTTTGATACGGAGTTTAAGACGGGAAGCAAGGGAGAGGGTGTTCTTGCGATAGAGCAACGTCTTAATGTTCTCGGATATTTTGAGGAAGAAGCTGACGAGATATTTACGGAAGAAACTATGGAAGCTGTGAGAGAGTTCAAGGCGTATAACGGACTGGGGACAGAGCCTTTTGTTGATTTTGATTTCATAGCATTTCTTAATAACATTGAATACGATAAGCAATATATCGAGATAGACAGGCAGCTTGAGGCGGCGCATAACTATCTGAAAGGACTTGAATGATGAACTGTATAGAACTTATATCTGTTGCCTTTGTGCTGGCGATAGATGCCATGACGGTTTCTGTTACAAACGGTATCAGGCTTCGCAACTGCAGGATAAAGGACGCTCTTTTAATGGCAGTCTTTTTTGGGGGATTTCAGTTTATAATGCCTTTGCTCGGCTATGCAGTCGGAGAAAAAATAGCATCTTTTGTAGGAATTATGGCGCCTTTTCTTGCCTGCGGAATTTTATCGTTTTTAGGCGTAAGGATGATGATTGAAGCTCTGAAAAATGAGGAAGAAGAAAATGGGGCAACAAAGGAAAAGCTGGGCTATGGTGAGCTTACGCTTCAGGCTATTGCAACAAGTATTGATGCTCTTGCGGTTGGCTTAAGCTTTTGCATAATGTCAGATGGCGGCTGCGGAAAGCTTTTATCCTCGGCGGTAATCGGCGTTGTCGCCTTTGGATGTTCCTTTGCCGGCGCAGTTCTCGGTAAAAAAGTGGGAAAGCTTTTCGAAAAAAGAGCAGAGTTTGCGGGTGGAATTATACTCGTTGTCATAGGCGTAAAAATGCTCATTGAAGGCTTGGTTAAATAAAGTGACTGCTGTACGAAAGTACAGCAGTTTTTTGGAAGGGTGCTTGATATGGAACAATTCGGAACGGTTTCGGAAATAAGAGGCGACTTTGCTGAGGTTATAATAAAAAAAGAAAGTTCCTGCGGGGAAAACTGTTCCTCCTGCGGAATGTGTGATACAAGTAAGATGCGAAAAGTGCTTGTGTTAAACGAATGCGGTGCAGAAAAAGGGAACAGGGTTAAAATATATTTAGAATCCTATAAAACGGTTATTCTTTCCCTTGTAACATATATATTGCCGCTTATCATATTTTTTGTTTCTTTTATATTTGTTAAAAATGAGCTTGTGCTTGCGCTTGTTTTTGTATCGGCGTTTTTAATCTGCGCCTTTATTTCCAACCTTCTTGCAAGATGCAAAGGCTTCAGAAGTAAAATGGAGATAGCAAATGATAATTGATGCGCATTGCGATACCTTAACAAAGTGGACTGACGGAATAAGCGATACTCACGTTTCGCCATCGGCAATGAAGGATGATTATCTTCAGGTTTTCGCTGCCTTTTCGGGAGAAGAGAAAAGCTTTAAGAGAATTGAAAGCTTAATAGACACATACGATAAAATGGCCGGTTTTATAAAGGTTCTTTCCAAAGAAGACCTTGATAAATACGGAAAAAAAGCACTTTTGTCCGTTGAGGATGCGGGTGCAATTGACTCATTGGAGGAAATAGAATATCTTTACAGTCGCGGAGTAAGAATGATTGGCATGACCTGGAATTACAATAACCACCTGGCGGGAAGTGCTATGGAGGAAGATACAGGGCTCACTGCCCTCGGAAAAGATGTGCTTTCAAAAATGGAGCACCTCGGCATAACGGCAGATTTAGCCCATATGGGAGAAAGAAGCTTTTATGAAGTTCTTGAAAACGCGAAAAAGCCCGTTGTGCTTTCCCACAGCTGCTGTAAAGAAATTTGTGTTCATAAAAGAAATATAACAAAAGAACAGTTTTATGCATTGAAGGAAAATGGCGGAGTGGTGGGCGTTAATTTTTATCCGCCTTTTCTTAAGGGCGAAAATGCCGATACGGATGATATAATAAGGCATATTGACGCCTTTTTATCCCTGGGCGGAGAGGATAATATCGGCATCGGCTCTGACTTTGACGGCATCGATAAAATGCCAAAGGGAATAGAGGGAACGGCCTCCCTTTATGCACTTTGCGAAAAGCTTGATGCCATTTACGGCGGGAGAATAGCAAAAAAGATTGCAGGAGAAAATTTTTTGCGTATTTTAAAAGGAAATTTAATGTAAAAAGCTTGCAAAAATAAAGAAAATATTGTATAATAAGTGTTTAGAATAAATACCGGAGGTTATACTATGGAACTCAGCAGAAAATATAAATCAATAAGCCCGTCATCAACATTGATGATAGACTCAAAATATAAGGCTATGAAGGCTTCGGGAGAGGACGTTGTCGGCTTCGGGGCAGGCGAGCCTGATTTTGATACCCCCGACCATATTAAAGAAGCCGCAATCAAAGCGATTAACGACGGCGTTACAAAATACACACCCGCTTCGGGAACGGTTGAGCTTAAAAAGGCGATATGCAAAAAGTTCAAGGAAGAAAATGGCCTTGATTACGATATAACAAACATTGTTGTATCAAACGGAGCAAAGCACTCTCTCTTAAATGCAATCGGTGCTCTTGTAAATCCCGGGGACGAGGTAATCTTTTCCGCTCCTTACTGGGTAAGTTACAAGGAAATGGTTTTAATTCAGGACGGTGTGCCGGTAATAATCCAGACAAGCGAAGAAAACGGCTTTAAGTTTACCGCAAAAGAGCTTGAGGAGGCTATAACAGATAAGACAAAGGCGATCATCTTAAATACTCCTTCAAACCCCACGGGTATGGTTTATTCCGAAAAGGAGCTTCGTGAAATTGCCGAGGTTATAAAAAAGCACGACCTTTATGTAATATCGGACGAAATATACGAAAAGCTCGTATATGACTTTGAAACACCCATCTCCATTGCGGCAATCGATGAAGATATGAAAAACAGAACAATCATCGTAAATGGTGTATCAAAAACCTTTGCAATGACAGGCTGGAGAATAGGCTACACTGCAGCAAATGCGGAAATCACAAAGATTATGGCAAATGTTCAGAGCCACTATACTTCAAACCCCAACTCAATTGCCCAGGCGGCAACAGTTGCGGCATTGAACGGTCCTATGGACAGTGTTGAAGAAATGAAAAAAGCGTTTAAGGAACGCCGTAACCATATGGTGGAACGTATGAATAAAATTGAAGGTGTTTCTGCTCTAATGCCCGAAGGTGCCTTTTACGTAATGATGAATATTTCTAAAATCAAGGGCAAGAGCATAGACGGTGTGGTTATTGAAACCTCCGACGATTTTGCAAACCTCTTCCTTGAAAAAAAGAAAGTTGCGGTAGTGCCCTGCTCAGGCTTCGGAAATGATGACTATGTTCGTTGGTCTTATGCTACAAGCATGGAGAACATCGACAAGGGACTTGACAGACTGGCTGAGTTTGTATCAGCTTTAAAATAAGCCATAGAAAGGAATTTTCAAATGGACTATACGAAACTTGCCGAGCTTTTATTCGGCGATATTAAAACTACTCCCGAAGACATTTATGCTATGTTTCCCGAAAGAAATCTTCCCGAGGGAGCTATGGTAACAAGAATTGCACCCAGCCCCACAGGATTTGTGCATTTCGGAAATCTTTTTCCCGCCATCACCTGCGAAAGAATGGCGCATCAGTCAAACGGTATTTTCTATCTCCGTATAGAAGACACCGACGCAAAGCGTGAGGTAGAGGGTGCGGTTGAAGTTATCTTAAAGGCATTCAAGACCTTCCAGCTTAACTTTGACGAGGGTGCAACAATCGACGGCGATAACGGTGCATATGGCCCTTACCGTCAGAGACAGAGAGAAAATATTTATAAAACCTTTGCAAAGATGCTTGTTGAAAAGGGAATGGCATACCCCTGCTTCTGCACAGAAGAGGATCTGGAGGCTACACATAAGGCTCAGGAAGAAGAAAAGAGCAACTTCGGTTATTTCGGTAAATGGGCAAAGTGCCGTGACCTTTCCTTTGACGAGATAAAGGCAAATATTGATGCAGGAAAGAGCTTTGTGCTCCGCTTTAAGAGCATGGGCGACTGCAATAACAAGATTAAGTTCAAGGATCTTGTAAAGGGAGATATTGACGTTTCCGAAAATGATATCGACCATGTATTATTAAAGTCCGACGGAATTCCCACATATCACTTTGCACACGTTGTTGACGATCATTTAATGGGCACAACCCACGTTGTACGAGGTGACGAGTGGTTATCAACACTTCCTTTCCACCTTCAGCTTTTCAGGGCTCTTGAATGGAAAACTCCCAAGTATCTCCACATCGCGCCTCTTATGAAGATGGACGGCGATTCTAAGAGAAAGCTTTCCAAGAGAAAAGACCCAGAAGCAGCACTTACCTTCTATGCAAAGGAGGGTTATGCGGCTGATGCGGTTTATGAATATATCTTAACACTTCTTAACTCAAGCTTTGAGCAGTGGAGAATGACCAATCCCGACAAGAATGCAAGGGAATACCCCTTCCAGTATAAGAAGATGAGCGTATCGGGTTCGCTCTTTGACATAGTTAAGTTAAACGACGTAAGCAAAAACTATGTTTCCCGTCTTACAGCGGATGAGGTTTATGACTACGTTGCCCAGTGGGCAAAGGAATATGACGAGGAATTCTACAAGCTCTTTACCCGTGACGAAGCTTATTCCAAGGCAATTCTTGCAATCGGCAGAGGCGGCAAGAAGCCCAGAAAGGACTTCGGTATCTGGAGCGAGGTTAAGGGATATATGGATTTCTTCTTTGTTGAACTCTTCACACCCGACTATACCTATGATGAGAAGCTTAAGAAGGAAGATATCCTTGCTATACTTTCAGAGTATATGAGCGTTTATGATGAAAATGACGATAACTCCGCCTGGTTTGAAAAAATCCGTGCACTTTCCGAAAAACACGGCTTCTGCGGAGATATGAAGGCGTACAAGGAAAATCCCGATGCTTATAAGGGTAATGTCGGCGACGTTTCCATGATTCTTCGTATTGCAGTTTGCGGCAGAACAAATTCTCCCGATATGTACTGCATATTCAACATCCTTGGTAAGGACAAGCTTGAAGAGCGAATCAACAAGGCAATCGCAGCCTTAAATTAAGGAGGCATATGTATGTCAGAAGAATATACAAACTTTATACACGAGTTTATTGACGAGGACTTGGAAAAGGGACACGTAAATAAAATACACACCCGTTTTCCTCCCGAGCCCAACGGTTATCTTCACATAGGAAGCGCCAAGGCTATATGGATAAACTCCTCCACAGCCAAAAAGTACGGCGGACTTTTCAATCTCCGTTATGACGATACAAACCCCGCAAGGGAAGATAACGAATATGTTGAGTCCATCGAAGAGGATTTACGCTGGCTGGGTGCTGAGCCCCCAGGCGGTATCTTCTACGGCTCCGACTATTTCGATAAGTGCTATGAATATGCCGTAAAGCTTATAAAGGACGGTAAGGCATATGTCTGCGACCTTACTCAGGAAGAAATGAGAGAGTACCGCGGAACACTTACAGAGCCCGGTAAAAACAGCCCCTACCGTGACAGAAGCGTAGAGGAAAATTTAGAGCTTTTCGAGAAAATGAAAAACGGCGAATTCCCCGAAGGCTCAAAAACTCTCCGTGCGAAAATCGATATGGCGTCACCCAATATGAATATGCGTGACCCAGCTATTTACAGAATTGTATATGTAGAGCATCACAGACAGGGTAAGAAATGGTGCATTTATCCTCTTTATGACTATGCTCATCCCATTCAGGTTGCACTGGAGGGAATAACACATTCTCTTTGCTCCATCGAGTTTGAAAACCACAGACCTTTATATAACTGGGTGGTTGACAATATCGGCTTTGAAGCAAAGCCCCGTCAGATCGAATTTGCAAGAATCAATATAACTCACACCGTTTTAAGTAAGCGTTATCTTCGTGAGCTTGTTGAAAAGGGCAAGGTTGACGGTTGGGACGATCCCAGAATGCCCACCTTATCGGGACTTCGCAGAAGAGGCTATACTCCCGAGGCTATTATGGAATTCGTAAAGAGAGCCGGCGTTGCAAAAACCGACAGCGTTGTTGATATCGGACTTTTAGAATACTGCGTAAGAAACGAGCTTAACAAGAAGGCACTTCGTAAAATGGCGGTGCTTGATCCCGTTAAGGTGAAAATTACAAATTATCCCGAGGGAAAGACAGAATATTTCGATATCCCCAATAACCCCGAGGATGAAAATGCAGGAACAAGAAAGGTTGCCTTCTCAGGCGAAGTTTATATCGAGAGAGATGACTTTGCTTTGGTTCCTCCTCCCAAATTCCACCGCTTAAAGCCCGACGGGGAAGTTAGACTTATGGGTGCATACATAATTAAGTGCAACGAAGTTAAAACGGACGCTGACGGAAACGTAACAGAAATCCTCTGTACTGCGGACCTTGAAACAGCAAACGGAAACCCCGTTGACGGAAGAAAGATAAAGGGAACAGTTCATTGGGTGTCTGCTTCTCACGCAGTCGATGCAAAGGTAAACCTTTATGAGCATCTTTTCTTAAAGGAAAATGTGGGCGATTTAGAGGAAGGCGAGAACTATCTTGACTACTTGAATCCCGACTCATTAAAGACTTATGAAAACTGCAAGCTTGAGGAAAGCCTCGGTGAAGCGGAAAAGGGCGACAAGTTCCAGTTTGTTCGTCTCGGTTATTTCTGCCGTGATTCCAAGGCGGATGATATGGTGTTTAACCGCGCAGTAACCTTAAAGGATACCTGGTCAAAGTAGAATAAATGAGTTAAAGTGGCTTCTTTTGAAGCCGCTTTTTGCAACCTTTTTGCTTTCTCATTTGTATTATTGGTA
>JAZSAR010000185.1:0-10860 GCA_045601965.1 Clostridia bacterium | reverse complement strand
CGATACCTCTGTGTTTAAGGCAGGTTCAAATAAAATGGTGGTATCCGGCGGTAAGATGAACATTTTTGACGCCGATACAAGAATCACCGCCTTTGCGGAAAACGGAACGCTTTATGTTCCCGAAATCGCCGTTGAAGAGATTATGGGCTACGGCGAAACAAAGACAGAATACTATGCAGAGGACAATGCGCAGTATGTTTCAAACTACAACCGTAAGGGCATTGAAATTGTTGACCACATCTGGTCATACACCATCGTTGGAAGTATGGAAGCAAGAAAGAACGGTGCAGTAGTGGCACTTTCTGCTCCCGTTAAGGTTGTAGACGGCTTAAGATACATTCCTTTAAGCTATTTGACAGAAGTATTCGGCTGGAAAGCCTATGTTAACGGCGATACCTTCGCAATAAGCGGCGGAGAAATAAACATAGATGCAGTATTAAAGGCTGCGGAAATTTTATAAGGGGAGGGACAAAAATGAAAAAGATTTTAAGCTTAATGCTTTCTCTTATCTTAGTGCTTTCAACTGTAAGTGTACTTTATATAAGTGCAGAAGATTTGCCAATCCCCGAAAAGTCCACCTGGAAAATTAGTGCCAACACGGAAATTGGCTGGGGCAAGGCTGAACTGATGATTGACGGAAAAACCGACACAATCTGGCACTCCAAGTACGACACGGAAGACGGCAAGGCGGTAAACAAGGTTCAGCCTCCCTATATAATAGACATTACCCTTCCCACCGAGGCAACTGTTGCAGGAATCCGTTATACTCCGAGGCAGAACAGCAACACGGGCTATGTAAAGGGCTTTGAATTTTATGAGCTTTCGGGTGAAACTCAGGGAAAGCTTCTTGCAAAGGGCACATTCGTTGGTGACGATACAATCGAAACCTTTAGCTGGGATGCCGTTAATCTTTCCGGCATAAGAATAATTTTTACAAGCACTGTGGCATCGGGCGGAGTCGGAACCTGTGCGGAAATTGACCTTATAAGCCCAGCGGAAATGGCATCAGCCAACGATGCGGCAAAGCTTCCTTTAGTTGATGCCGTTCCCGAAAAATCCACCTGGAAAATCAAGGCATCAAGCGAGCTTAACACAGAAAAAGCGGAAAAAATGATAGACGGAGATCCTGTGACTTACTGGCATTCAAAGTACACTGTAAAGGATGGAAAGGTTGACACAACCGACCCTGCCCCCTTTACAATTGACATAAACCTTCCTGCCAGGGTAAAGTCATCGGGTATCCGCTACACCCCCAGACAGACCAGCGATACGGGCTACATAAAGGACTATGATGTATATGCGCTCTCCGGCACAGCCCAGGGAGAAAAGCTTGCATCGGGTACCTTTATCGGCGACAGAACTGTTGAAATTGTTTCCTGGGACGAAAAGGAAATTGCGGGAATCCGCCTTGTGTTCAGATCGACAACGGGAAGAGTAGGCACCTGCGGAGAAATTGACATTTTGACAAAGAAGGAAATTGATGAAATCAAGTCTGCCGAGGAAAAGGCGGAACTGGCGGGCCCCCGTGAAATTTACGAACCCGGCTTCATCCCCGAAAAGTCCGAATGGAAAATAAAGGCATCAAGCCACATCGGAAACAACACAGCCGAGAAAATGATTGACGGTGACAGCTCCACCTACTGGCACACAAACTATAAAGCATCGGGCTCCACCATCCTTTCAAAGGACAACCCACCCTTCTATGTAACAATAACTCTTCCGGGCACAGTTACAATCGGCGGCTTTACCTACACTCCCAGACAGGACAACATAAAGTCGGGAAGAATATTCAAATACAATGCCTATGCAATTTTGGGCGGAGAGGAATATTTAATCGGCGGTGGCGAATGGGCAAACGATATGGGACTTAAGAACTCCGAGTGGTCCTTCAACGTAAAGCTTGACGCCTTGAAGATTGAATTTCTGGACGGTGCCGGCGGTTACGGCACCTGCGCCGAGCTTAATCTTAAACCGTATGATCCCAATATGGCGATTGTTGAGCCCAAGGATTATAAAGCGGCATATGAAGAAGGCGGTCTTATCGCAATTCCCAAAAAAGGAATGACAGCTATATGCGATGCTCCCTTGCAGTGGCCCGACACAGGTAAGGTTTCTGCGGTGGTTGACGGCTCACCCCAGTCTGTATGGCAGACAACCAAGGTTGAAGGGCCCTACGTTTTGGATATCGACTTAAACGATACTTTCTATGTGGCACAGATTAACGTGCTTCCCCGTCAGTCAGACGACTATCACGGCTTATGGCTTGATTTTGACGTGCTTTACTCCGTTGACGGTGAAAATTATAAAATCGCAAAGGATCTTTTAACCTTTGAAAAGAAAAAGGGCGAGCAGGTTATAAGGTTTGACGAGCCTATATGCGCAGGCTTCATCCGTTTCTACATCAATCAGGGCAATGACGGAAGAGCAAGCTGTGCGGAAATTACCTTCTATGAAAGCACCAATTCAGCAGAGCAGAGGGCAGAGGATGAAAAGGAAAGCTACAGCCTTAAAATCGGCTCTAATGAAATAAAGTCCCATAAAGGCGGAGTTGATTCTGTAAGAACGATTGACGTTGCACCCTATATTGCAGGTGCAGGCTACACCCTTATTCCCTTAAGAGGACTCTTAGAGGAAATGGGCGCAACAATTGAATGGAACGGAAATATTCAGCAGATATTAATCGAAAAGGACGGAACAATAATCGAAATGCAGATTATGTCCAGAAGCGTTTATATCATTGATTCCAAGGGTAAAGAAGTAAGATATACTCTTAACGTACCTCCGAAAATCAAGGATTCCCGAACCTTCATTCCCGTAAGATTTATCTCCGAACAGCTTGGCTATAACGTGGAGTGGAACGGAGAGACTCAGGAAATTACAATAACGAAATGAAAAATAGCGGAAAGCCGGGTGCTTTCCGCTATTTTTTTATTTACAACGGGAATATTTTGGGGTATAATGGGATATGAGGTGAGTTATAATGTTTAATGCTGAAAAAGTAAAAAATGAATGTGTTTTATGGATAAGAAAATTTTTTGAGGAAAACGGAAAAGACTGCAATGCCGTGGTTGGAATTTCAGGCGGAAAGGACAGCTCTATTGCGGCGGCACTCTGCGTTGAAGCATTGGGCAAGGACAGAGTTATCGGCGTTTTAATGCCTCAGGGTGAGCAGCACGATATAGATATGGCTTATTTATTGGTAAACCACCTTGGAATAAAACATTATGAGATAAATATAAAGGATGCGGTAGAGGGGGTTTTAAATAATTTGCCTTCTGAGCTTGATGTAACTGCCATGACAAAGCAAAATCTTCCTCCGAGAATAAGAATGACCACGCTTTATGCGGTTTCTCAGAGCTTAAACGGCAGAGTTTGTAACACCTGCAATCTTTCCGAAGACTGGGTGGGGTATTCTACCCGCTACGGCGATTCAGTCGGGGATTTTTCTCCCCTTTCAAACCTCACCGTAACAGAGGTAAAAGAGATTGGCTATCTCTTGGGCTTGCCCAAGGAATTGGTAGATAAAACTCCGATAGACGGATTGTGCGGAAAAACGGACGAGGAAAATCTGGGCTTCACTTATGCAGAGCTTGATGTATATATAAGAACCGGAGAAATCAAAGATGCCGGTAAAAAAGAACTTATAGATAAAAAACACAAGGCAAATCTTTTTAAGCTTCAGCTCATGCCCTGCTTTAAACCGGAAATCTGAAAACTATGTAAAAAAGGAACTGTAGCTACAGTTCCTTTTTTCTGTATTCACTTGGGGAAAGGCCTTCCTTTTCCTTAAAGATTTTTGAAAAGTAAGCCTCCGATTCAAAGCCTGTCATATAACATATTTCCTTTATGGGAAGATTTGTTTCCGATAAAAGCTTTTTTGCGTTATCAATCCTTACGGAATTAAGAAAGCTTGAAAAGGTCAAGCCCGTCGCATTCTTAAACTGCCGTAAAAAATGAAATTTTGAAAAGCCCACGTGCTTTGATATGGCCTCGGCGCTTATGTTTTCGCTGTAGTTTGAAAAAATGCAGGAAAGAGCCTGCCTTATTGAAAGGTCTATCTTTTTCACGGAAGTTTCCTGAGGATTTTCCGAGTGGTTTTCGGATATGAATATAAGAAAATCCATGGCGGCAAGGCGGATTTTCGCTTCAGAAAGCTTGTCTTTTTCTGCTATGGCATCAATTAAAGCAATAAATTTCTCTTTTGCCGATATGTCCCGCACAATGGGCGTAAAGTTCGTAGATGCAAGATTTAAGCCGTTTGATGAAAAATAGTCATTGTAGGGAATGAAAACATGGTAGGAAAGATTGTTTTCCTTTTCCGTATAGTGAACGGCAAAGGAGTTTATTATAACAAGGTCTCCTTCGCTGATGTTATAAGTATTTGAGTCATAGTGCAAAACACCGCTTCCCTTAATGACATATAAAATTTCAATGTTTTCGTGCCAGTTTCTGTAAGCACTGCGGTCTCCGCTATGATATATAAAAGGGCGTTTTGACACGGTATATTTTCCGGTATGCTGTTCAAATTTAAGCAGATTATTCATAAAATCTCCTTTCGCAATATATTTATATCAGATAGCAATATTCTTTATTGATTTTGCTCTTGATGTAGAATATACTTAACTTACTTTATAAGGGTTTTCTTGTATTCCGACGGTGTATAGCCCGTTTCCTTTTTGAATACCTTTGAAAAATAATACCGGCTTGAAAAATTCAGTATTTCGGAAATTTCCGCCAATGAATGGCGGCCTTCTGCCATAAGCTTTTTTGCCTCATTTATCTTAAGATGATTGTAAAAGCCGTTTATGGTATAGCCGGTTTCAGCCTTAAAGACATTGCAGAGAAAGGTTCTTCCGTAGTTCAGCTTTTTGGTTAATCCCTCTATTGAAAAGTCGGAATAAAGGCTTTGTGACACCACTTCCGTTATCATTCTTACAATGGCCTTGTGAAATTCCTCTTTTTCCGAATACACCGTTGCCTTTTCCGATTCAAGCTTGAAGCGCAAAAGATTTATCAAAAAGCTTTCAAGATAGTTTTTGTAAAGCTGAGCGCTTCCGATAGGTGCATCGGGGGCTGCAGTAACGCCGTATGAGGTGCCGACTCTTGTTGAAACAAAGGACTTTCTTGCTTCCTCATGCATTATGTAAAGAAGGTTTTTAAGATAGGGCGTAAGGGAAAGCTTCGCATCATAAAAAAGATTCATTGCACTGCTTTTTGAATAAAAGGAAATAAAATAAACGATAACATTTTCTTTTCCGTTTATGATTATGTGATGGCTTTCGCCGGGCTTATGAAAATATATGTCTCCGGGCTTTAACAAAGTTTTGTTTCCGCCTGCGGAAACAAAAATGCTGCCCTTGTCGAGATAAACCGCCTCCCAGAAATCGTGGCTTTCGGGGATATCACAAAAATCGGGTGCAAAGTCCTTTCTGTAGCAGTTTATAATGGATGATACGCTTATTACATTTTTAATAAAGTGGCTTATGTATGTACTCATTCAATCACCTTTCCATAGTTTAACTTATTGAAAACAAAATGTCAATAAAAATTCACAGATAATTTCAAGTGAACAAAAGTATACAAAAATGAGAATGTATTTCCATTGATATAAAAACAGCCTCGTTTTATAATGTTTATAAAATAAAAGAAAAGAGGGTTTGTTTATGGAAAGAAAAATTAAATATGCAATTATCGGATGCGGAAGCTTTGGCGGAATGCACATTGAAGCACTCCTTCAGACAAAGGACATTGAAATTGTGGCACTTTGCGACGTACATAAGGAATTTGCCGAGGAGAAAAACGAAAAGTTTTCCCTTAATGCGCCTTGCTATTCTGACTACAAGGAAATGCTTGAAAGTATCGAAGCGGACATCGTGGTTGTTGCAACTGCGGACCACGCCCACAAGGATGCAACGGTTGCAGCCCTTAAGGCGGGCTTTAACGTAATGTGCGAAAAGCCTATGGCATTAAGACATGAGGATTGCCGCGAAATGCTCCTGGCAGAAAAGGAAAGCGGAAAGCTTTTGATGGTTGGTCAGGTATGCCGTTTCACACCTGCCTTTGTAAAAGCAAAGCAGATTGTGGAATCAGGCATCCTTGGTGACATTTTCTTTGCCGAGGGCGAATATGCCCACGACTATGCAACAATTCCCGGCGTTGACAAGTGGAGAATGCACCCCGACAGAGAGCCGATCTTAGGCGGAGGCTGTCACTCAATCGACCTTCTTCGCTGGCTTATCGGTGATCCTGTCGAGGTTACAGCATACTCCAACAGAATGGTTTTGAAAGACTGGCCCATATCCGATGCAACCATCGGAATTATGAAGTGGGAAAGCGGCACAATCGGAAAAATATTCACATCCATCGGATGTAAGCGCGACTATACAATGAGAACCTGCCTTTACGGAACAAAGGGTACACTTATTTTTGATAACACATCCCCCGAAATGAGCCTTTATCTTGAAAAATCAGCAGAGGGAGCGCCCTTTGCTGGCGGCATCATTTACGGAAACGGAAGCGAGAGAACAATGGCACACAGGATAAAGGTGGAAATCAACAATCACAATCTTCCGGGTGAGCATAAGGCATTCCGTGATGCGGTTACCTGCGGAAAGAGCCTTGTTATGACAGGTCTTGAAGGTGCAAAAACCGTTGCGGTTTGCTCTGCGGTAATTGAATCTGCAAAGACAGGAAAGAGCGTAAAGGTAAATTACTATTTCGGTGTGTGATTTCAAAGTGACAAAACATTTTACAATTAGCAGACAACAATTTGCCGTTGACTGAAAATCCGGGATATGGCATTATGTTTATGAGCAATAACCTTGCTTTTTGATGTGTGATATGATAAACTTAGAAAAAGAAAGGGGACTTGCATTATGAAAATACCTTGCATAACAGGTGAATGGCGAGTTTTATTCAAGCCTGAAGTACACGGAAATTATGTGAATGACCATTCCATAGTAAAGGGCAGCGACGGGCTGTGGCATATATACGGAATTACAAGCTTTGAAGGAACGCCGGCATCGGAACGCTATTTTGCTCACGGCAAAGGTGAAAGCCTTGAAGGCGAGCTTCGTGAGGTTGGCCGTTCTATTGACAGAGGAACTCTTGCCTGGGCTCCTTCCGTCATAGAAAAGGACGGAATATATTATATGTTTTACGGGCCGTCTCCCACATCATTGGCGGTTTCCTTTGATATGACAGAGTGGTTCGGAACAAAGGTTAATCTTAACAACGAACCTTTGATGGGCGCACACCGCGACCATTTTGTAATTAAAATCTCCGAAAATAAATATCTTATGTATGTTGTCGGGGTAAAGGATAAAAAGGGTGCGGTAAGCTGCTTTTCGTCGGAAGACCTGATTAACTGGGAGTTTTCAGGCTATGCATTAACCTCGGGTGACGATGCACCGCTTAAAGTGGCTTGGGGTGCAATGGAATCACCTTTTGTGGTAAAAAAGGACGGGCTATACTATTTATTTATAACCTATACCGATTGCTCGGATGCCACATATTCAGATACATTGGTTTTCGCATCGGAAAATCCTGAATTTTTCGGCGAATACAACGGAGGCATAGGAGGCACGCAGCCCGTCACAAAGCTCGGAGCACATGCTCCCGAAATTATAGAGGACAACGGAAAATATTACATAACAACCTGCGGATGGAAAAATAAGCCAATACCAAACAGCGGGTGTGTATCGGTTGCCGGGCTTGAATGGATTTAACGGAAAAATTAATATGAAAAGGTGTGATAGTGTGTTTACCGATTTATATAAGGTAAAGTCAGGCGGGGAAGATGTTCCCGTATACTTTTGCAGGGTATCAAAAATCCCCTTTAACACCGTTTGGCCGGGGCATCAGCGCCCCATCGATCAGACGGAGGAAGCGGGCTTTATTCTGCTTGAAGCAAAGGGGAAGGTAACACTTGAAATCACGCCTTCTTTGCCTTTTAAAGAGGCACTTTTTCGCCCTCTTTCAAAAAACATCACCCCCGAAATTTCGGGAAAAATGATAAAAGCTGCATTTCCGATAGGACACTACAGCCTGGAATGTGACGATTTTCATAACGCCCTTCACATTTTCATTGTCCCCGAAAAGGACTATTCAAAATATAAAAATGCGAAAAATCTTTTATATTACGGTGAGGGAGAGCACCGTGTCGGAACGATGGAATTAAAATCCGACACCGTGGTATATGTGGATAAGGGTGCGCACCTTTACGGAAACTTTATTGCAAGAAATGCAGAAAACATCGCCTTTGTGGGACACGGCATAATTGACGGTTCCTGGGAGGAAAGAACGGCAAAAACCGAATCTGCCCCGGATGATGAGGGAAACTTTGCAATCGGCGCAATGAGAATTTACGAAAGTAAAAATATCTTAATTGATGGCATCACCTTTATGGATTCCGCCTGCTGGACAAATACCTTTTACCACTGCGAAAACATTGAAATAAATGATATACGGCACATCGGAATGTGGCGCTACAACGCCGACGGGATTGACATCATAAACTGCAAAAACGTGCATATAAAAAATTCCTTCTTCAGAAATTTTGACGATATCATTGTTCCCAACGGCAGGAAGGAGTGGGAGGAAATTCCAACGGAGAACGTATTGGTTGAAAACTCGGTTATGTGGTGCGACTGGGGAAGGACATTGGAGCTTGGCGCAATAACCCGGGCATCTGAAATCAAAAACATCACATACAGAAATCTCGATTTAATCCACAATATGCACGGGGCAATGAGTATGCAGAACAGAGTTTTTGCAGATGCTCACCACATTTTGTATGAGGATATCCGTGTTGAATACGACAAAAACTGCTTAGAGCCTAAATATCAAAGCTCCGATGATGCCGAATACACCGGAAAAGCAGGTTATATGCCGCCGCTTTTCCACGCCTGGATTTATCCTCTCCCGAGAGTTGAAGGAACGGGACGCTACGGCAAAAACCACGATGTAACCTTGAAGAATATAAATATCTATGTGGATGAAGGACTTGGTAAGCCTCCTGTAATCATTTCGGGTAAGGACGAGGAACACAAAACCTGGAATATTTTCTTTGAGGATATTTTTATAAACGGTGAAAAGGTTACCGAGCTTTCAGGATTGGATACTCAGATAGGCCCCTTTGCAGAAAAGGTGTATATTAAATAAGGACAAACGGAAAAATAGCGTCCTGTTTTAATAAAAAATGTCTTGATTTAATATTGACCAAACTGAAATTTGCAGTATGATTATATTAGAACAATAAATCGGGAAAGAGGCGAATGCCGTGAAATGCACAAATAAAATTTACCACAAACCCTTTTATCCCATTCCAAGGATAGGGGATGAAGGAAAACCCTATATTTGCAGATTAATTCCTTCTGAGGATGGATTTTCAGGAGATTACTTATACGAAAAGGAGCTTTCCTGCACGTTATATTATTCTGTAAACGATGAAGAGTGGAAGAGTACCTCGCTTAACGGCAAGCATTTTTCTGTTTCGGGAATACCTGCGGATACTGAATTAAAGGTTTACATAAAATCGGAAAACGGCGAAATGAGCAGAGTGAGAAAAGTAAGAACGGGAGTATTACCTCCGGGTGCCACTATCATCAATTACCTGCACCCCGAAGATGACAACTATATCCCGATAGGGCAGTATCTTGCATCGCCTTCAATTGCAAGGCTTAAAAGCGGAGCAATAATTGCTTCCATGGATACCCATATGTGGCACGGAATGGAAAATCTTGTTATTATATATAAATCCACCGACAACGGTAAAACATTTAAATATGTAACTGACCTTACACAGTTTTTCTGGAGTACGCTTTTCGTCCATAAAGATGTTTTATATATAATAGGTGTGACAACACTTTGCGGAAATCTGCATATTTCTGCCTCCTATGACGAGGGAGAAAGCTGGAGTGTTCCCGTTACATTGATGTATGGCGGTCGCGCAAAGTCCTATGGCGGAGGATTGCACAGAGGACCTATGCAGGTGGTAAAACATAACGGCAGACTTTATACAACGGTGGAATATGGCTCCTTCCTTGAAAGTAAAAATCTTAATGGGATGGCGGACTTTTATCCGGGTGTTATTTCCATTGACGAAAATGATGATCTGCTTTGTCCTGAAAACTGGAAATGCACGGGCTTTGCTCCTTACGAAGGTAAGTGGAAGGAAGAAAGTGAAAAGGCGTCGGAGGAAAGTCGGAACATTGTCGGAATTGGGGCGGTAACGGAAACTGCCTTGAAAAGAGGGGATGGAATCGAGGGTAATGTGGTATTAGGCCCTGACGGAAGGCTTTACAATTATTTGAGATGGAAGCCGGGAGAAGTATTGGTGTTTTCAATTGACGAAAAAGATCCGGAGGCTCCCTTGCATTTTGAAAAGATAGTAAAAATGCCCGTAATGGATTCTCTTTTCAGAATTATAAAATATGAAGACAAATATTACCTTGTGACAAACAGAAAAACTGAAGCTTCGGCAAAGCTTTACAACAATGCATTCAGAAATGTTTTATCCATATTTTCATCAAGTGATCTTGAAAACTGGGAATTTGTTTATGATATTGTAAATAAAGAATCAGAACCTGTCAGCACAACGGGCTTTCAGTACCCTTCGGTATTGGCGGAAGATGACGGATTTTTAGTTGCTGTAAGGTCGGCGTTTAACAAGCCGAACAACTTTCACGATTCAAACCATATGCTTTTGTGGAAGATTGATAAAGAACTTTTGAAGTAATAAAAAGGAGGAATAAAATATGAAAAAAATTTTGGCACTGCTTTTGACGCTTGCTATGCTGCTGTCCTTTGCGACGGTCAGTTTTGCAAGTGAAAAAGTATTAAATCCGGCATCAGCTGAAT